>NZ_JAMYOT010000025.1:0-89546 GCF_040320005.1 Mesorhizobium sp. M0816
GGCTGCTGTAATACCAATAGGAAGTCTCGATACCGAGGCCCGCACCGCCGACGACAATCGGCAAAGACAGAGCAAAAATAGTAGCAACGTTGCCGCTCTCGCCGATCGGTCGCATAGCGCGGAAAAAACACCTAAAAATGCGGGCACGCCAGTCCATTTCCCTATCAAAGCAGGATTGCATAAAAGAATGACTAAGAATTTCCGTACATTTCTTGGCTGCGATCCATCCAGGCTTAACGGCCCGTTCCGCCGCTTCAACGCGGGCCTTTGGCGCCACAGGACCCTCGTTAGTCCTTCGGCCGGGTGCATGTCTTCATAGGAACAATTCTGGTTTCCGGGGTCATGCGCAAGAAAAGACCGCCGCGGCCGGTTTCGATTGGCAATGGGTTGCCGTTCCCTGCTATTCCCGCTTCAAATCAAAAAGCAGTGGACGTTTCCAGTATGACCAATGTCGCCTTGACCGGGCTTGCCCGCGATCTTGCCAAGCGCGCCGCGGAAGGCCGCCCGGTGCGCATCGGCGTTATCGGTTCGGGCGAGATGGGCACCGACCTGGTGACGCAAGGCATGCTGATGCCGGGCATTTCGGTTTGCGCGATCTCGACGCGCCGCCCGCATACGGCGCGTGACGCCATCCGCATTGCTTATGGCGACCAGGCGATGGCAGCCGAAGCGGACAGCGCTTCGAAGGTCAGCCAGGCGATCGAAAGCGGCAAGATCGCCGTCACCTCGAACGAAATGCTGGTCACCAATCCGCTTATCGATGTCGTCATCGATGCCACCGGCAAGCCCGGGGTCGCCGCCGATTTCGACCTGATGGCGATGCAGCACGGCAAGCATCTGGTGATGATGAATGTCGAGGCCGACGTCACCATCGGCTGTTATCTGAAGCAGCAGGCCGACCGGCTCGGCGTCGTCTATTCGGTCGGTGCCGGCGACGAGCCGTCGAGCTGCATGGAGCTGATCGAGTTCGCCTCGGCGCTCGGCTACACCATCGTCTCCGCCGGCAAGGGCAAGAACAACCCGCTCAACCACGACGCCGTTCCCGACGACTACCGCGAGGAGGCGCTGCGCCGCAACATGAATCCGCGCATGCTGGTCGAGTTCGTCGACGGCTCGAAAACCATGGTCGAGATGTGCGCCATTGCCAACGCCACCGGGCTGGTGCCCGACGTTCCCGGCATGCACGGCCCCAAGGCCGATCGCGACGAGCTGGTCAAGGTGCTGATCCCGCGCGAGCAGGGCGGCATTCTGTCGAAGAAGGGCGTCGTCGACTACACCGTCGGCAAGGGCGTGGCGCCCGGTGTCTTCGTCATCGTCGAGGCGACGCATCCGCGCATCATCGAGCGCATGGACGATCTGCATATCGGCCACGGTCCCTATTACAGCTTCTTCAGGCCCTACCATCTGACCTCGTTGGAAGTGCCGCTGACGGCCGCTCGCATCGCGCTTTACGGCAAGCCCGACATGGTGCCGCTGCCGCGGCCGGTGGCAGAGGTCTGCGCGGTGGCCAAGCGCGATCTGGCGGCAGGCGAGGTTTTCGACGCGATCGGCGAGACCTGCTACCGCTCCTGGACCATGACCGTCGAAGAAGCCCGCGCCCATCGCGCCGTGCCGGTCGGTCTGCTCGAAGGCGGCAAGGTGCTGAAACCGGTGAGGAAAGGCGAATTGCTCACCGCCGACAATGCCGCGCCCGACCCGACGACCGGGCTGTTCGCCTTGCGCCGGCTGCAGGACGAGATGCTGTATGGGCGTGACGCTGTCGACCGGTGAGCTGTCGCGGTGGCCTTTGGCCGGGCCTACTGGCATTGTCATTACAACTCTCTATATTGTATTGACGATGAAGGCGGAGGCGATCACATGAATCTTCAGATCAGGGACCCGCGCGCACGCGAACTGGCGCGAGAGCTTGCTGCCAAACGCAAGATTTCGATGACCGAAGCGGTCATCGAAGCGCTTGAATCCGAGTTGAAGCGGGAGAGCGGACGCATTCCCCTGGCTGAGCGGCTTGCTGCCATTGCCAACGACTTCAAGGCCAAGGCAGGCCAAGGTGGTCGGGCTGTGACGAAGGATGAGATCGATGAGATGTGGGGCCATCCCTGATGTTCATCGACACCTCCGTGGTTGTCGCGATTCTTTCAGGCGAAGAGGATGCCCGCGAGTTGAGTAATCGCATTGAGGCAGCGCCCGCGAGAATAACTTCGGCGTTGGTGGTGCTTGAAGCGGCGATGCGGCTTTCGACGATGCTTGCCGTGCCGCCGGTTGTCGCCGGAGATGCGATAGAGGCGTTTCTTCGCGAGGCCGAAATCGAAATTGTGCCGATCGACGCCAGCGATGCCAAGCTCGCGATCCAGGCATTTTCAGACTACGGAAAGGGGCGCGGACATCCCGCCCAGCTCAACTTAGCCGACTGCCTTTCTTATGCCTGCGCAAAAAGTCATGGCTCCGCACTGCTCTACAAGGGCAACGACTTTTCGCATACCGACCTCGCGTAATCCGCAACCGGCTGTTACTTCCCGAGCTCGATAGACCGCAGCCGCGCCGCTTCCACCGCCTCGGTGAGCAGGCGCGTCAGACGGTCCTCGCCCATCAGCACGGCAAGGGCGGCAGCCGTGGTGCCGTTGGGGCTGGTCACCTGCTGTCTGAGCACGCCGGGCTCCTCGCCGCTTTCGGCGGCCAGCGAGGCGGCGCCGTAGACCGTCTGCATGGCCAAGAGCTTGGCAGTCCCCGTCGGCAGGCCGGCTTTCTCGGCGGCCACGGTCAGCGCTTCGATGAAATGGAAGATATAGGCCGGCCCCGACCCGGAGACTGCCGTCACCGCATCCATCAGGGCTTCGTCGTCGATATCGGCCACTTGCCCGCTCGCCGAAAGCAGGTCGGCAACAAAACGCTTGGTGTCGTCGGAAACCAGGCTGTTGGAAAACACCACCATCATGCCCTTGCCGATCGCCGCCGGCGTGTTGGGCATGCAGCGCACGATCGGCGCGCGGTCGCCGAGAATACCTTCGAACGTAGCGACGGGTGTCCCGGCGGCGATGCTGAGGAAGGTGGTCCGGCCATCATTGAAGCGGATGTAGCCGGCCGTCACGTCGCGGATCACCTGCGGCTTGACCGCAATGACGACGAGGGTCGGCACGGCGTCCGCCGGGATGGCGCCGGCATCCGCGCCGGCAGCGCAGCCCAGCGCTTCGGCACGCTTGCGCAACTCGGCATTGGGCTCGACCACAAACACCGCAGCCGGAGCCAGCTTGCCGGCTTTCAGCCAGCCCGAGAGCATGGCGTAGCCCATATTGCCGCAACCGGCGAGAACAAGCCTGATCGTCATCGAAAGCCTCCCATAGAGATGGCTTCCCATAGACGTTCGCGGCAGGGCGGGGAAGCCCCTGTTGGGACTGTGATCACGCGGAATTCCCGGACTGAGATCGGTCGCAACGATACTTGCTCAGGCCAGCAACACCACATTATCAATGAAGAAATCGCCGGGACAGATGTTCTCCTTGCGGTTGGGATGCGCATGTAGTCGCGCAGGGGTGGGCCGACCAAATTAACCTTTTATTTCCTATGCCTGTTTAGCATCGCTTAACCAGGAACGGTCGCTACGTCCCAGCCCGAGGGGAAAGCTCGAGGAATCATGGCTTACAGGGATAATCGTGAACACCGGAGGAACGAGCGGTCCTTGCTGTCGCTCGTCGAGGCGGTGCGCGGCGAGGACGAAGCATCGCTGGTTTCGCTAGAGGACCGCGCAGGCCGGTTATGGCGCGAGGATGCCGCCACACGCCATCGTCTTGCCCGCTCGCGCCGCGAAGCGCGTGCCAGCACGATCCTGTTGGCAGCCGCCGGCATTACCCAGCCCCGTCCTGATGAGCCAAAGGCCGGCACCATGCTGATGGAAGAGGCTGCAGCTGCCGATCGGTTTTTCGTCCCCGCTGGCTCCCTTGGCGGCCCCGATGCCGGTTCCGCCGATCGCCCAGCATATCGGGCAGCGCCGCCTCCTGCTCTGCCGGTCGAGATCGCGCGTACCAAACGTCCTGGTCCGATCGGTGCCGTGTTGTCGGCGCTGAGCCGGCTCATGCCTGGCAGAGCGCCGGAGGAGATGGCGTCCGGTGAGACTTCCGCCGCGACAAATTCCACCGCAGCGATGCCACCTGCGTTCCACCCGCAGCCGCTCTATGCCGGTCGGGCACCTTATCCGCAGCAACCCACGCCGCCGCATTCGGCCCATACTCAGGCCTGGTCGAGGAAGGCAAATCAGGCCTCGGAAGCCGCCGATCAGCAAAGCCAGATCGAGGAAATCCGCGCCAGCCTGCGCGAATTCCGCGAGGTCGTTCGCGAGCTCACCGAAAACCGCGCGCGCCGCCGCTATTTCTGAGCGTCGAATAAAACATGCCGGTTTCGAGTTAACGGCATGGGACGGCGCATTGACGGGATTGCCCGGCTCGATTTTCGTGAAAATGCCGCGCTGCATGTCCGCCCGCAGCGCATGGTTCTGGGCAACGGCCTGCATAAAAGATATCTGGAGCGCGCCGCATGGATGTTTTAACGCGGCAGGCTTACGCGATAGGCGTCGAGGGTGGTTCATGGCTGAGTTGATTGACGGAAAAAGCGTCGCCGAAGACGTGGTGCGGCGGGTCAAGGCCCTGACCGCCGAACTGGCGGAAAAGGGTGGACGGCAGCCCGGTCTCGCCGTGGTCATCGTCGGCGAGGATCCGGCGAGCCAAGTCTATGTCGCCTCCAAATCCCGCACCGCCAAGGAATGCGGCTTCCATTCGGTTCAGCACACGCTGCCGGCCGAAACCTCCGAGCCGGACCTGTTGAAGATCATCGGCCAGCTCAACGCCGATCCGGCCATCAACGGCATCCTCGTGCAGCTTCCGCTTCCCGGCCATATCGATTCCGGCAAGATCATCCAGACCATCGCGCCGGAGAAGGATGTCGACGGCTTCCACTTCATCAATGTCGGCAAGCTCGGCACCGGCGAACTCGAGACCGCCTTCGTGCCTTGCACGCCGGCCGGCTCGATGCTGCTGATCGAACGGGTGCGCGGCAAGGACCTGTCCGGTCTCAATGCGGTCGTCGTCGGGCGTTCGAACATCGTCGGCAAACCGATGGCCAATCTTCTGCTTGCCGCCAACTGCACCGTCACCATCGCACACAGCCGGACCAGGGACCTGCCGGCGCTTGCCCGCACCGCCGATATTCTGGTCGCCGCCGTCGGCCGGTCTGAAATGGTCCGCGGCGACTGGGTCAAGCCTGGCGCCACCGTCATCGATGTCGGCATCAACCGCGTCGCCGCACCTGAAAAGGGCGAAGGCAAGACGCGCCTCGTCGGCGACGTCGCCTTTGCCGAGGCGGCGAAGACGGCCGGCGCCATCACGCCGGTGCCTGGCGGCGTCGGACCGATGACCATTGCCATGCTGATGGCCAACACGCTAGCTTCCGCCTATCTCGCAGCCGGATTGGAACGGCCTTCCTTCTGACCAGAAAGCAGCGTCCTTGCCGAACCTCACTGTTCCCTTAGAACGGCCGGTCACCAATGATCCCGTTCAGGGCGGGCGGCAGTTCGGGTTTCTGTTGGTCGACAAGTTCTCCATGTTCTCGCTGGCCGCGGCAATCGACACGTTCCGGTCGGCGAACCGGCTGCTCGGCCGCGATTTCTATGGCTGGACTACGGTGTCGGCCGACGGCGACGCCGTCATGGCGTCCAACGGCCTGCCGCTCAAGATCGACTACGCGGTTGCCGATCTGCCGCCGGTCGATATCCTGTTCGTCTCGGTCGGGCTGACGACGGAATTTCCCGGCAAGAGCAAGGTGCTGGCAGCGCTGCGCAGTTGGGGCCGGCGCGGCAATGCGCTCGGCGCGCTTTCGGTCGGCTCCTATTTGCTTGCCGAAGCAGGCCAGCTCGATGGCTATCGCTGCACCATCCATTGGGAAAACCGCGCCGGCTTCCTCGAACGCTTTCCGGACATCAACTGCACCGGCAACGTCTTCGAGATCGACCGCAAGCGCTACACCTGCGCCGGCGGCACCACATCGATCGACCTGATGCTGGAGATCGTGCGCGGTGATTTCGGCTCGAGCCTCGCCAATGGCGTCGCCAACCAGTTCCAGCATGAGCGCATCCGCTCGGCCGGGGACCGCCAGCGCGTCGGCCCGGAACGCGACCTGACCGGCAAGTCGGAGAAGCTGCGCCGCATCGTCGAGCTGATGGCCGACCATCTCGACGAGCCGCTGTCGGCGGTGCAACTCGCCAAGTCGGCGGGCCTGTCGGTGCGCCAGGTCGAGCGCCTGTTCCTGCGCCATCTCAGTGTGACGCCCGGGCGCTATTATATGCGGCTCAGGCTCGAGCGGGCGCGCGAATTGCTGCGCCAGACAAACATGCCGATCCTCGACGTGGCAATCGCCACCGGCTTCACCTCGCATTCCTATTTTGCCCAGAGCTACCGGCTGCAATTCGGCCGGCCGCCTTCCGAGGAACGCCGCACGGCCTATTGAGGGTTTGGCAGAGAGGCGACGCAGCTTCGTACTCCGTCCGGGCTTGTGTCGCGACCCGGCGTCAAATAGCTTTCCGGCGCCGAGCGGCGGCGACTGACGGGGGAGATTTTTGATGGCGGGATTTGTGCAGAGCGTCGCTGCGGCCGCCCTGTTGCTGTGGACGACGGGGTTCGGCTTCGCCGCCGATCGCGTCATCGTCATTCTCGATGCCTCCGGCTCGATGTGGGCGCAGATCGACGGCAAGCCCAAGCTCGAAATCGCCCGTCAATCGCTGCGGAACGTGCTGCAATCGGTCCCGGCCGAGGAGGAAATAGGCTTCATGGCCTATGGCCATCGCGAGAAGGCCAGTTGCGACGACATCGAACTCATCGTGCCACCGCAGGAAGGCTCGGCAAGTGCGATCTCAGCCGCGGCCGACAGCTTGAAATTTCAGGGCAAGACGCCGCTGACCGCTGCGGTCAAGCAAGCGGCGGAAGCATTGAAATACACCGAGGACAAGGCGACGGTCGTTCTCATCACCGATGGCATCGAGACATGTAGCGGCGATCCCTGTGCGCTCGGCAAGGAACTGGAGGCTGCTGGCGTCGACTTCACCGTCAATGTCGTCGGCTTCGGCCTGACGGCGGCCGAGGGCAAGCAGGTCGGTTGCCTCGCCGACAATACCGGCGGCAAATATATCGAAGCGTCGGATGAAAAGGCATTGCAGGACGCCCTCGTCGAGACCGTTGCGCCTCCGCCACCCGCCCCTGAACCGACTCCCGCCCCGCAGCCTGCTCCCCAGCCGGCGCCCGCCCAGCCGGCGGAGTCCAATTTCGTGCCCACCGTCGTGCTTGCCGAGGGTGGCGATCCCGTCACCGACGGCAATGCCTGGGAGATCTACAAGGCGAATTCCGACGGCACGCGCGGCGATCCCGTCACCACCGAATATGGCACCTACAAGGGCAATCTGGAGCCGGGCGACTATATCGTCGTCGCGCGTGCCGGCGAGGCCAGGGCCGAACAGAAGATCAAGATAGAGCCTGGCCAGGTCGCCAAACCGCACTTCAACTTGAATGCCGGCACGCTGGTCATCCACCCGCGGCCAAGCGAAGGAGCGGACGTTGATGACGGCGCGGCTGTCGTAATTGGCTATCCCGGCGTCGACACCCCGCCGACCTATTACGGTGACACGAAAGTCGTGCTGCCGGCCGGTGACCAGAAGGTGACGGTCACGATCGGCCAGGGCATGGTTATCGAGACGATCCCGCTTGCCGCCGGCAGGGTCATCGACAAGGACATCATCGTCGGCGTCGGGCGTATCGTCGCCAACGCCTATTATGCTGCCGGCGGCGACAAGGCCGAGGGTTCGGGCGTCGGCTTCAAAGTGCTCCAGGCGAAAAAGAACGTCGACGGAACCAGGCAGGAGGTGACTTATGCCTACGGTCCGGACAGCAAGTTCGATCTGCCGCCCGACGATTATGTAATGGTCGCGACGGTCGACCTTGCGGTGGCCGAGCAGCCGTTCAGCGTCAAGGTTGGCGACCATCAGGATCTGAAGATCGCGATGAACGCCGGCATGCTGACGATAACCGCGCCAGGGGCCTCGAAGATCGAGATATTCGAGGCCAGGAAGGCCATCGACGGAACCCGCAAGTCGGTCGGCTACGCCTACGACCAGAAGTATCAAGCCACTCTGTCGGCCGGCGACTACGCGGTGGTTTCGGAGAAATCGGACAACAGCTCGAGGGAAGGCACGGTAACGGTCAGGGCCGGCGCGCGAGCCGAGCTGACCGTTCAGTAGATCTAAGGGAGAGCGGCCGCCAGCCGCTCTTCCATGGTCGAAAAGTCACGCCGTACCGAAGGCGCTGGCGCCATGGTCGGCGCGTCCCACCAACTGCCGGAACCCGGCGAAAAGCTCGCGGCCGAAGCCGAATTCATTGCCTATGAGGTCGCTGTCCGCGGGGCGGCGCAGTGCGAAATCGCCGGCTGGCACCAGTACCTCCAGCGTCCCGGCCTCGGCGTCGAGCCTGATGATATCGCCGTCATGGATCCTGGCGATAGGCCCGTCCTCCGCCGCTTCCGGCGTCACGTGAATCGCCGCTGGCACCTTGCCTGAAGCGCCCGACATGCGGCCGTCGGTGACCAACGCCACATGCTGGCCGCGGTCCTGCAGGATGCCGAGCACGGTGGTCAGCCTGTGCAATTCCGGCATGCCGTTGGCCTTCGGTCCCTGGAACCGAATGACGGCGATGAAGTCGCCGGTCAGCGACCCCGCCTTGAACGCCTCGTTCAGGCCTTGCTGGCTGTCGAACACCTTGGCCGGCGCCTCGATGACGCGCCGCTCCGGCTTGACCGCCGATGTCTTGATGACGGCGTGGCCGAGATTGCCCGAAAGCACTTTCAGACCGCCGCTCGGCTGGAACGCCTTCTTGAACGGCGCCAGCACCTTCTCGTCCCCGCTCTCGCGCGGCGAAGCCTCGCGCACGACGCCGCCGTCGGCGCCGAGCCTGGCCTCGACCGCGTAGGGGCGCAGCCCTTCGCCCCACACCGTCTGCACATCCTCGTGCAGGATGCCTGCGTCGAGCAGTTCGCGGATCAGGAAGCCGAGCCCGCCGGCGGCGTGGAAGTGGTTCACATCGGCAAGGCCGTTCGGATAGACTCGCGCCAGCAGCGGCACGGCTTCCGAGATGTCGGAAATATCCTGCCAGGTAATGGCGATGCCGGCCGCCGCTGCCATGGCGATCAGGTGGATGGTGTGGTTGGTCGAACCGCCGGTGGCGTGCAGGCCGACGATGCCGTTGACGATCGAGCGCTCGTCGATCATCCGCCCGACCGGCGTGTAGGCGTTGCCGAGCGCGGTGATCGCCAGCGCCCGCTTCGTCGCTTCCCTGGTCAGCGCGTCGCGCAGCGGCGTGCCGGGATTGACGAAGGAAGCGCCAGGCGTGTGCAGGCCCATGATCTCCATCAGCATCTGGTTGGAATTGGCGGTACCGTAGAAAGTGCAGGTTCCCGGCCCGTGATAGGATTTTGATTCGGCTTCGAGCAGTTCGGCCCGCCCGGCCTTGCCCTCGGCATAGAGCTGGCGGATCTTGGCCTTTTCGTCGTTCGGAATGCCGGTCGTCATGGGCCCGGCCGGGATGAAGACCGCCGGCAGATGGCCGAAGGTCAGCGCCGCGATCACCAGCCCGGGCACGATTTTGTCGCAGACGCCGAGATAGACGGCGGCATCGAACATGTTGTGCGACAGGCCGATTGCCGCGGCCATGGCGATCACGTCGCGCGAGAACAGCGACAGCTCCATTCCGGGCTGGCCCTGGGTGACGCCGTCACACATCGCCGGCACGCCGCCGGCCACCTGGGCGATGCCGCCGGCCTCGCGCGCCGCATCCTTGATCAGCGCCGGAAACGTCTCGAAAGGCTGATGTGCCGACAGCATATCGTTATAGGAGGTGATAATGCCGAGATTCGGCACCCGGTCCCCGCCAAGCGCTACCTTTTCGGAAGGGCTGCAGACGGCAAAGCCATGGGCCAGGTTGCCGCAGGACAGCACGGCCCGGTTGGCGGTGCGGTTCGAGGCTTCGGCGATGCGGCCGAGATAGGCCTCGCGACCGGGCTTGGAGCGCTCACGGATGCGCTGGGTGATGGCTTCGATATCGCGTCTTGCGGTCATGGCGGTCGGTCCTTTCAGGCGAGGTCCCGCAAACACCTTCCGGCTATTGCCGGGACCTGCAGCCAAGTTGAGATCAGGGTGCCCAGAAAACCTCTACGGGCTTTTGAGTGGCATCGAGCACGGCGCGAATGGGCTTTCGTGCTCCAGTTCCAAGCGCGGCCTCGAATGCGGTGCGTTTTTCCGCGCCCTCGATATGCAGCGCGATGAAGGCGGCATTGATGATCCGCGCCAGTGATAGCGTCAGCCGTGGCTCGCCGGCGCTTGCCGCGTGAACCGGAAGCACGATCTTTTGCGACGACGGATCGAGCAATCTTGCCAGGTTGTCGGCATCCGGAAAGAACGAGGCGGTGTGGCCATCAGTTCCCATGCCGAGCACAACAACGTCGAGTGGCCAGGGCAGCACTTGCAGCGCCTCACTGTCGGAGACCGCTGCACCCTCGATCGTTGCCGCGGCGTGGTAGAGCGGCACGAAATTCGCGGCGGCGGCCGCGTTCTGCAGCAGGTTGGCGGCAACCAGGCCGGCATTGGAGCGCGGCGATGAGGGCGGCACGAAGCGCTCGTCGACCAATGTTATCGTCACCTTTTCCCAGGCGATCGGAACGGTCGAAAGCGCCGCGAAGAATTTCGCCGGCGTCGTGCCGCCCGAGACCGCAAGCAGCGCCATGCCGCGCTCGGCGATCGCCTTTGAGAGACGGCCGGCGACGTGGCCGGCAAGCGCTGTCGCCAACTCCTGGCGTCCGGCAAATTCGTGCCAGTTGTAGGCGCCGCCTAATTGCTCTCGTGCCATGTCCGCCCGTCGCGTTCGATCAGCGCAATCGAGGCCGAGGGGCCCCATGTGCCGGCGGTGTAGCCTTGCGCCTCTTGCCTGCCGCTTTCCCAGGCGTCCTGGATCGGGTCGATCCATTTCCACGCCGCCTCGACCTCGTCGCGGCGCATGAACAGCGTCTGGTTGCCACGGATGACGTCCATGATCAGCCGCTCATAGGCATCGGGGGCGCGGCCGTCGAAGGATTGCGCAAAACTCATGTCGAGCGGAATCTGGCGCAGCCGCATGCCGCCCGGCCCCGGATCCTTGATCATGATGAACTGCTTGACGCCCTCGTCGGGCTGCAGCCTGATGACCAGCTGGTTGGCGGAAATCGGCCCGGCGCTCTCGCCGAAGATCGAATGCGGGATCGGCTTGAATTCGATGACGATCTCCGAAACGCGGGTCGCCAGCCGCTTGCCGGTTCGGAGGTAGAACGGCACGCCCGCCCAGCGCCAGTTGCCGATCTCGGCCTTGAGCGCAACGAAAGTCTCGGTGTTGCTGTTCTTGCCGAGCTCCTCGACATAGCCTTTCACCGGCCCGCCGGCCGAGGCGCCGGCACGGTATTGTCCGCGCACCGTGTGCTTCGGCGCTTCGTTGCCGTTGATGCGCTTCAGCGCCCGCAGCACCTTCAGCTTTTCGTCACGGACGGCATCGGCGTCCATCGACGACGGCGCCTCCATGGCGACGAGGCAGAGCAGTTGCAGCATGTGGTTCTGCACCATGTCGCGCAATGCGCCGGCCTTGTCGTAATAAGTGACGCGGTCTTCCAGGCCGACTGTCTCGGCCACGGTGATCTGCACATGATCGACATTGGCGGAATTCCAGAGCGGCTCGTAGAGCGCGTTGGCAAAGCGCAGCGCCATCAAATTCTGCACCGTCTCCTTGCCGAGATAGTGATCGATGCGGAAAATCTGGCTTTCATGGAAGTCGTCGCCGACCAGGTCATTGAGCGCGCGCGCCGAAGCTAGATCGCGGCCGATCGGCTTTTCCAGCACGATGCGCGAATTCGGCGTGATCAGCCCGTGCTCCTTCAGCTTGTGCGAGATGTCGCCGAACAGTGCCGGCGCCACCGCCAGATAGAAAGCGCGGATGTGTTCGCTGTCGCCGATCGCCTGCTTCAGCCTGTCGAAGCCGGCACCTGTGGTTGCATCTGCCGGGACATAGGAAAGCCGTGCGAGGAACGTCTTCAGTTCCGTGGCGTCGATATCTTCCGGCTTCACGTGGTCGGCAATCGCCTGCCTGGCGAAAGACTGGAACTCCTCGTCTGTCATCTTCGAACGCGATGTGCCGATGATGCGCGTCGGCTCGGAAAACTGGTGGTCGCGCTGCCGGTGGTACAGCGACGGCAGAAGCTTACGTTCCGACAGGTCGCCGGTGCCGCCGAAAATGATGAAGTCGAAAGGGTCGACGGGAATGATCTGGCTGGTCATGGTCTGTCCGCTGTGACGCCGGTCGCGATAACGCGGCTGATATAATCTAATCGATTTAAACTTGCCAGTGCCATTGCGTCACATCCGCGTGTGCTCTTGACACCGGCGCTGGCCGGAGGCTTGTCGGCAAGCGATGCTTCCGGAGCCTTCGCAGGTGCAGCATAGAGCCGGATGGCAGCGAAAGCCAAAGAAGAAATCGTCGATGGACGCACATCTTTCGATGGCCATGGCCAAACGCGTCGATCGCCTTCAACGATGAGTGAGAAAAGCATGCGCCTGCAAAACAAAGTCGCCATCATCACTGGCGCTGCCTCGGGTTTTGGCGAGGGCATGGCCAGTCGCTTTGCCGAGGAGGGCGCGCGCGTAGTCGTCGCCGATCTGAACGCCAAGGGCGCAGAGCGCGTTGCCGGCGAGATCGGCGAAAAGGCGATCTGGACCCAGACCGACGTCTCGCTGCGGTCCGAATTCGACGACATGGTCCATGCTGCAATGAGCGCCTTCGGCCGCATCGACATCATGGTCAACAATGCCGGTTACACCCATCGCAACGGTGACATGCTGGAAGTCGACGAGGCGACCTTCGACCTGATCACGTCAGTCAACATGAAGGCGATCTACCACGCAGCGCTTGCCGTGGTACCGGTGATGGAGCGGCAAGGCGGTGGCGTCATCCTGACGACGGCCTCCACGGCCGGTATCAGACCGCGGCCCGGCCTCACCTGGTACAATGCATCGAAGGGCTGGGCGATCACCGCGACCAAATCGATGGCGGTGGAACTCGCGCCGAAGAACATCCGCGTCAACTGCCTCTGCCCAGTTGCCGGCGAGACCGGCATGCTCGCGAAATTCATGGGCGCCGACACACCCGAGATCCGCGAGAAGTTCCGCGCGTCGATCCCGCTCGGCCGGCTTTCGACGCCGCTCGACATAGCCAATGCCGCGCTTTGGCTCGCTTCGGACGAGGCGGCTTTCATCACCGGCGTGGCGCTGGAAGTCGACGGCGGGCGTTGTATTTGAACGGTCCGGTTATCCGGCGGAGGACCGGCTGATGGCGAGCGACCCGCAATCGCTCTGCCGGCCCTACGCCCCGGTTTTGACGTAGCTCTTGTAGATCCAGCCGCGCTTGCCGTTGTAGACGATCTGGCACCATTGCTTGCAGCTCATCACTTGCACCGATGTCTTGGCCGGCACGGTGAGAATGGCGGCCGCATTCTTTTTTGGGCCGGTGCGCATGGTGACGGATCTCAGGATGCGTCCGGTACCGGCAGTATTGGCTCTTCCGGATTTAGCCTTGGTGCTGTTGTCGTCTTCGCTCGCGGCCTGCGTCGGCAGTTGCGGCTTGGGCGTGGGGATGGCGGCGGTCTGCGCGCCATCGGGCCCGCTGTTTTTCGTTGAGCTGCCGGGAGCCGCGACCTTGGCAAACAATGCCGCAGCGTCGGGTTTTGCTGCCGGGTCGGCGAATGCCACCGAAGCAGACGATTTATCGGTCGCCTGCTCGGTCTGGCTTGCCAGCTGGTCGGATGCTGCCGTGGCGGCGGCCGATGCCGTCTTTGGCCCCGTCCAGCGCGGATCGTTGGGAGCCAGCGCTGGTATCTCGGCTTCCGCTGCGGCCACCGCTGGGGAAACCGCATCTGCCTTGCCCGTCGTCCGCGGCGCCGCAGCAACCTTGGCAGGCATGATCTTCGTCGTCTTGACCGGGATGGTCGGAACGATCTGCTCAGGACTTGCGGCCGCTTGTCGCTCATTTGCCGGCAATGCCAGCCACAGTGCCACCGCGGCAACGCCGAGCAGTGCGGCCGTGCCAAGCGCGGCTATCACCAGATGCGCGTTCGACCGGACCCCGTGCCAGAACGTCGGCCGCATATCGTAACCGAATTGCATCGCAAGGCGCCGTCGTTCCGGCGCGCCGAAACTGAAGGGCTCTCTCACACTTGCCACCTCCATTTGCGGGCCGATGTTCTTACGACCCATGCCGGAGAGCCGGCATTTCGATCGGCATCGGTCCCAAACCAAAAGCGGGCAGGCCCGCAAAAATTCCCCGTTCAGCTGCCCACGAGCATCATCTTTCGCCCGCGATTGTGGCATCACTGCGCCCTTGGCTGGAATTCTGCGCCCTGGTTAAGGATTCTGCAACGTCTGGTTAAATCCTGTCCCGCAACGCGTACCAGTTGAGCGCAAGAAAGAGCAGTGGCGCGCGCAAACGCCGGCCGCCGGGGAAGGGTGGAATTTTCAGGTCCTCGATCAGCTTCAGCCGGTCGCGGTTGCCGGCGACCGTCTCGGCATAAAGCTTGCCGAAAAAGTTCGACAGCATGACGCCGTGGCCGGAATAACCGCCGATCGAGGTCACATTGGGCATCACTTCGCGCACGAACGGCTTTCTCGGCATGGTGATGCCGACATAGCCGCCCCAGCCATGCGTGATCTCGACGTCCTTCAGTGCCGGATAGATTTCGGCGATCTGCCGGCGGATGTGGATGTGGATGTCCTTGGGATCGTTGACCGCATAGATCTCGCGGCCGCCAAACAGCAGCCGCCCATCCTTCGATTTGCGGAAATAGCGCACGACGAAGCGCGAATCGTCGACCGCCTCGCCACCCGGCAACACTTTGGAATCGGCTCCCAGCGGTACCGTCGCGCCGATGAACGAGCCGATCGGCATGATATGCGCGGCACTCACCGGTTCGAGCGTGCCGCCATAGGCATTGACCCCGATCAGGCATTTAGCGGCGGCGATCGTGCCCTTCGGCGTCGCAACCCTGACCTTGCCGCCGCCGGAGGTGATGCCGGTTGACGACGTCTGCTCGAATAGCTTTGCGCCGGCCTCTGCCGCCACCTTTGCGGTGCCGATGACCAGTTTCAGCGGATGGATGTGGCCGGTGCCGGTGTCGCGGGTGCCGCCGAAATAATGCGTCGAGCCCAGCCGCTCGGCTGTCTCCGCGGCATCCATGAATGAGATGTGCGGATAGCCGAAACGGCTCGCCATGATCTCGGCATGCGCCTTGTAGTCGTCGACATAGCGCTTCTTGTGCGCCACCGACATCTGGCCGGGCATATAGTCGATCTCGATCTGGTGCATCGCGGCAAAGTCGAGCAGATGCGCCTTGGCCTCTTCGGCCAGGTCGAACAGCGCCTTGGCGCGGGAAAAGCCGTATTCCGCTTCCAGTTCCTCTGCCCAGGCCCGTTGTCCGGTGCCGAGCTGGCCACCATTGCGGCCCGATGCGCCGTCACCGAAACGATGCGTTTCGATAAGCACGACATCCGCGCCTGTCGTGGCGAGATGAGCCGCCGCCGACAGGCCGGTAAAGCCGCCGCCGACAATCACCACATCGCATGTCCGGTCGCCATCGAGCGCCGGATATTCGGGCCTTGGCCCGGCCGTGTCTTCGTACCAGGAGCGGCCGGGGGAGATTGGGGATTGGTAGGTCATGATGCTTGGCTAGGGGAGTAGGGGAGTAGGGGAGTAGGGGAGTAGGGGAGTAGGGAGCTAGTCGGGTGACAGTTTGCGGATCAGGAGGCGAAGAAGCTTCCCAACGCTTTCGGTACTCGCCAACAATGAAGCCGCCGTCGCCTTCGGCGCGATGCCGGTACGCTCGGCGATCAGAAGCTGAGTTTCCAGTTCCTTCAATGATCCTTGAGCGATACGGAGAAATTGTTGATAGGAACCTCGGATCTCTCTGCCATATCCCTCCGCAATGTTCGACGGCACCGAGCTTGCAGCGCGCCGCACTTGGCTGGTGAGTCCATAAAGTTCTTCCTTGGGCCATGATTTCGCCGCGCCGTAAACGGCCACAGCAAGGTCCATTGCCTGCTGCCAGACTATCAAATCCTTGTAGGAACCCGTTTTCTCAGCCATTCGTCCCTACTCCCCTACTCCCCTACTCCCCTACTCCCCTACTCCCCTACTCCCCTACTACACATTCAGCAGCAAATACTCCCTCTCCCACGGGCTGATCACTTCCATGAAGGTCTCGAATTCCGCTCGCTTGATCGCCGCATAGGTGGCGGCAAATGACTTGCCGAGCAGCGTGCCGAGTTCTTCGTCAGCCTCGAACAGGTCGACGGCTTCGAGCAGGCTGCGCGGCAGGTCGATCTGGTCCTCGTTGGCGGTCGTCAGAACCGGCGGCTCGGCCTTGATCTTGTTGGTCATGCCGATCAGTCCGCAGGCAAGCGATGCCGCCAGCGCCAGATAGGGGTTGGCGTCGGAGGAGGGGATGCGGTTTTCGACGCGCCGCGCCGCCGGGTCGGAGCGGGGCACGCGGAAGGCGGTGGTGCGGTTGTCGTAGCCCCATTTGTTGTTGACCGGCGCCGAGGCCGACTGCGTCAGCCGCCGGTAGGAATTGACGTAGGGCGCAAACATCACCAGCGCGTTGGGCACATGTTTCTGCATGCCGCCGATGAAATGGAAGAAGGCCTCGGTCTCCGAGCCGTCCTCCGCCGAAAAAACGTTCTTGCCGGTCTTCTTGTCGATGATCGACTGATGGATATGCATGGCCGAACCGGGCTGCCCCTGGATCGGCTTGGCCATAAACGTGGCGTAGATCTCGTGCTTGAGCGCCGCCTCGCGGATGGTTCGCTTGAACATGAACACCTGGTCGGCGAGCTCGATCGGATCGCCGTGACGCAGATTGATTTCGAGCTGGCCGGCGCCCTCCTCGTGGATCAGCGTGTCGATCTCCAGGCCCTGGCTTTCGGAGAAATGGTAGATGTCGTCGATCAATTCGTCGAATTCGTTAACCCCGGCGATCGAATAGCCGGCGCCGCCGCCGATCGGCCGTCCCGATCGACCTACTGGCGGGGTCAGCGGATAGTCCGGATCGGGGTTCTTGCGCACCAGGTAGAACTCGATCTCGGGTGCCACGACCGGCCTCAGCCCACGCTTGTCATAGGCGGCAAGCACGCGCTTCAGCACGTTGCGCGGCGTGAACTCGACCGAGCGGCCGTCCTGGTGGACGAGGTCGCAGATAACCGCCGCGGTAGGGTCCTCCTCCCACGGCACCACCGTCAGCGTCGAGAGGTCAGGCATCAGCTTGAGGTCGCCGTCGTCCTCCGGATAGTGGAAGCCGTTGCCGTCCTCCGGATAGCCGCCGGAAATCGTTGTCATGAACACCGCCGAAGGCAGCGCCAGCGAGGTGTTGGAGGTGAACTTCTTCGATGGCATCATCTTGCCGCGCGCAACCCCGGCCTGGTCGGGTGTGATGCATTCGATATCTTCGATGCCGCGCCATTCCAGCCAGGCGCTGACTTCCTTCCAGTTCTTGACGCCACGTTGGTTTTTCACGAAGGCAGGCGTGCGGGCGCGTCCTCCGCGGCTCGACGGACGGACTTCCTTTTTTGCAGGCGGCATCAATCACCAGATTTGTTGCAGATTGTGGAGTATAGCCGTTGCCGACGACGAAAGGGAAGGGGAGCCGGCTGGCGTGCGCCTCGATAACCGGGGGAACACAACGACTTCCGGATAAAAGCCTCCTGGTCTAGGGTCGGCCTCCCGCAAGGCTGCAATTAATGGTCCCCATGCAACACAGCCGCAAACTGACGACGATCGGCTTCGACGCCGATGACACGCTGTGGCAGAACGAACAGTTCTTCCGCGTGACCGAGAAGCGCTTTGCCGCACTGCTCGCCGATCACGCCGAGGAGGACCGGATTTCAGCAAGATTGCTGGAGGCCGAGAAGCGCAACCTCGCGGTCTACGGCTTCGGCATCAAGGGGTTCACGCTGTCGATGATCGAGACGGCGATCGAGGTCACCAACGGCCAGGTGCGGGCCTCGACTATCGCCGAAATTCTCGCCGCGGGCCGCGAGATGCTCAACCATCCGATCGAGCCGCTTCCCCATGCGCGCGAAACCGTGGAAAAGCTGGCCGGCGCCTACCGCCTGGTGCTGATCACCAAGGGCGACCTGTTCGACCAGGAACGCAAGCTCGCGCAATCCGGGCTGGGCGAGCTGTTTGATGCCGTCGAGATCGTCAGCGACAAGAGCGCAGCCACCTATAGCCGCATCTTCAGCCGCCACGGCGACGGCCCGGAAAAGGGCATGATGGTCGGCAACTCGCTCAAATCGGACGTCGTACCGGCCATCGAAGCCGGCAGTTGGGGCATCCACGTTCCGCATGATCTGACCTGGGTGCTGGAACATGTCGAGCCGCCGGTCTCGGCACCACGCTTTCGCCAGATAGCCAATCTCGGTGAACTGCCGGGCTTGATCGAGCGTATCGGCGAGATTGATTAATCAGGTCTGCAGTCGACGCGTCGCGGTAGAAGTCAGTTGCGGCCGACCCCGACCAGCCGGTCGATCACCGGCTGCAGCCGTTCGGTGGTGATCGGCTTGACGACCACCGCATCGATGACGCTCGACAGGCCCAGGGTCTCCGGAGTGCCGGTCTTGACTGAAAGCAGGATCACCGACGGAAGCGATTTGCCTGACGCCCTTCGCAGTGCATCGATACCCGACAGCAAAGCGTCGCAGTCCCCGTTCTCCGCTCCGCCGTCGAGAACGACAGTGCCGGGAACCAGTGCGTGCAAGGCCTTTGCCGCGGTTTCTGGCGTTTCCGAGATCGGTTTGAGGCCGGACCGCTCGACGATCTTTGAAACCACGACCCGGTTGATCGGTGATTTTCCGACCACCAGCACACGCGAGAAATCCGGAAGCATGCCGGTCTCCACGTCCCGGCTACCGAAAGCCAGCTGTTTTGCAGTCTCGATATCGCGATTCGCTGGGCACATGGCGGGGGCAGGCCGTTGTTCAATGTTTCAATGCAGGGTTGAAACTTGGAGGTAATTGGCGTGAGATCGCTGCTCATGTCAAGCTGAAATGGCATATCAGGAGAATATCGCAAGAAACATTAAAATTTAAATTAAGTGCTTTTCTTTGCCGCCGCTCGAAAGGAGAAGTCGCCATTGCAACTGGGCAGGCTTCAGCGAAGTTTGGCTGTGCAGCGCGAACGCATCAACTCGCAGCCATAGCCGGATTGACGCAGGTTGGATGAAGGCGAGGCAAGTCTGTCGCGAGCTTGTCGCACCGTCTCGCTGGACTATCCTTCCTCGTTGGCTAAGCACGTCTCTTTGGGCGACGGGAGATGACAATGGAACTCGTGACTCACAAGAAATTTAAAAACGGCCGGTTGATGCCATGGGGAAAGGGTACGGTCGTTACCGGCGCAAAGGGGTTTGTCTACCTTTCCGGAAACACCGCGACGGCCGACGACTACGATCCGATCGGCAAAAGCGGTGGCGGCGCCGTTGGAGATGCCGCGGCGCAGTGGCGCAAGATTCTCACCAACATCAAATCAGATCTGGAAGAGCTTGGCACTGCGCTCGAGCATCTCATCAGGCTGACCTTCTTTGTTAAGGGGCCATTTCCCGATGGCGGTGTTCTGAGCTCTCCCAATTTCCGCCTGGACGTCTTGGACGAATTCTTTGCGGTGCACTGCCCGAAGCACTGCAGCTACAACAACCCGCCGCCCTCGGAAATTATTGGCGTTGCAGCGCTTGCGCAGCCTGATCTTGTCATTGAAATCGTTGCATTAGCGGCTCTGCCGGATTAGGCAAAGCCGCGGCGTGCAAGGTGCGATAGCATGCGCTCAAAAGAGGCGCGGTGCGGTAGAATTCATCAGTCGTGGCTCCGTTGCGTGACGATGACCGGGATCAGCAGATCGCCCCAGTTGCCGTCGCCGCCATGGTGTCGTGCCGAGCGCACCAGCTCGACCGAGACGCCGGCCTCGACCGCCTTCATTACCGACTGATTGAGCCTGTGCAGATCGTTCGCCAGCATGCGGATGGTCGCCTGCTGATCGACATTCATGCTTGTGGCCTGCTCTTCGGCCCGTTCCTTGACGCGGCTTATCGATGCCATTGGTCTTCTCCCTGTGTTGCCATGCCTGTTGTGTTGCCATGCCCGCTTGGGCGTTCCCTCTGTTTGTCTGCTGTTCCGCTATTCCGCCGCCGGCCTGAATTGGGCGTGCTCGGTCGATCCATGCATGGCCGTGGTCGAAGACTGGCCACCGGTGATCGCCATTGAGACGGCGTCGAAATAGCCGGTGCCGACCTCGCGCTGGTGCTTGGTGGCGGTATAGCCATTGGCTTCCGCGGCGAATTCCGCCTCCTGCAGTTCCGAATAGGCTGCCATCTGCCGCTCCTTGTAGCCGCGGGCGAGCTCGAACATGCCGAAATTGAGCTGGTGGAAACCGGCCAGCGTAATGAACTGGAACTTGTAACCCATGGCGCCGAGTTCCTTCTGGAATTTCGCAATCGTCGCGTCGTCGAGATTCTTCTTCCAGTTGAAAGACGGCGAGCAATTATAGGCAAGCAGCTTGCCCGGATGATGCTTGCGCACGCCGTCGGCAAACGTCCTGGCCTGCGCCAGATCGGGCTTGGAAGTCTCGCACCAGATCAGGTCGGCATAGGGCGCATAGGCGATGGCGCGGGCGATGCAGGGCTCGATGCCGTTGCTGACATGGTAGAAGCCCTCCGCGGTGCGGCCGGCGTCATAATCGACGAAGGGCCGGTCGCGCTCGTCGATATCGGAGGTCAGGAGCTTTGCCGCTTCCGCGTCAGTGCGCGCCACGACCAGCGTCGGCGTACCCATGACGTCGGCGGCAAGCCGCGCCGCGTTGAGGTTGCGGATGTGTGCGGCGGTCGGG
The DNA here is from genome assembly GCF_040320005.1 of Mesorhizobium sp. M0816. NCBI lineage: Bacteria > Pseudomonadati > Pseudomonadota > Alphaproteobacteria > Hyphomicrobiales > Phyllobacteriaceae > Mesorhizobium > Mesorhizobium sp. M0816. Next base: position 21,015 of record NZ_JAMYOT010000025.1, read on the forward strand.
ATCAGCACCTTGCCGCCGAGATGGCCGCATTTCTTCTCCGAAGCCAGCTGGTCCTCGTAATGGACGCCGGCCGCACCCGCCTCGATGAACGCCTTCATGATCTCGAAAGCGTTGAGCGGCCCGCCGAAGCCGGCTTCCGCGTCGGCGACGATCGGCGCGAACCAGGTGTCGACCGACAGCCCCTTGCCTTCCGAAATCTCGATCTGGTCGGCGCGCTGCAGGGTGCGGTTGATGCGCTTGACCAGTTCGGGCGCCGCATTGGCGGGATAGAGCGATTGGTCCGGGTACATGGCGGAAGCCGTGTTGGCATCGGCGGCGACCTGCCATCCCGACAGATAGATCGCTTTCAGCCCGGCCCGCACCTGCTGCATCGCCTGGTTGCCCGACATGGCACCGAGCGCATTGACGAAATCTTCTCCGTGGATGAGCTGCCACAGCCGGTTTGCGCCCATTTCAGCAAGGCTCTGCCGGATCTGCACCGAGCCGCGCAGCCGTTTCACGTCGTCAGGCGAATAGGGCCTTTCGATGCCATCAAAGCGGCCTTGCGGCGCCGACGGGACAAGGTTGTAAAAGTCGGTCATTGGTCACTCCAGGCGGTTTTGATGCCGATTTCGGAAGGCGTCACAGAGGGAAAATATCTGCGCCATACGTGTGACACCATTTACATGCCGGCACGATGCAAGCGAGGTAAAGCTTCAGATTGGCCAAAAAATAAGAGAAAACCTGTGTTGTGTTTGACTGATGAGAGCTGTAAATCTGTCATGATTGTAAAAGACCGCCATGTCATTGGCGGATGTAAATTTCTGTCAAGGGCAGTCGATTGGCCGACCATAAAATCTTCGCCGGGCCGCGCATTCGCCGCATCCGCAACGCCAAGGGGCTGACCCAGACGGCGATGGCCGAAGGGCTCGGCATCTCGCCGTCCTATCTCAATCTCATCGAGCGCAACCAACGGCCGCTGACGGTGCAACTGATCCTGAGGCTGGCATCCGTCTACAAGGTCGACCCGCACGAATTGCAGGGCGAGGCGAGGGGATCGGTCGCCGATTTGAAAGAAGTGTTTTCAGATCCGTTGCTGGCCGGCGAACTGCCGGGCGACCAGGAACTCATCGAGCTTGCCGAGGCCGCGCCCAACGCTTCCGCCGCTGTCATAAAGCTGTTTCGCGCCTATCGCGAGCAGGCCGAGCGATTATCGGATCTCAACGAGCTGCTCGCGCGCGAGGGCAAGGCCACCGCACTCTCCGGCGCCCGGCTTCCGATCGACGAGGTGCATGAGATTTTCGAACGCCGGCCGAACCATTTTACCGCGCTCGAAGAGGAAGCCGAGGCATTCACGTCGGTGCTCGATCCCGGCGACGATCTGTCCAGTGCGTTGAAGGCCTGGCTGCGACGTGAATTCGGCATCGTCGTCAAGGTACTGCCGGTTGCCACCATGCCCAACTGGCGCCGTCGCTATGACCGTCACTCGCAGCGCCTGTTCCTGTCCGAGCGCCTGTCGCCATTCGATCAGCTGCGCGAGGTGGCTATGGAGGCCTGCCTGATCCGCATGAGCGTCGCTGTCGCCGCCGAGATCCAGGCGCTGAAGCTGACCACGGACGAGGCCCGGCGGCTGGCGCGTTTCGAGCTCGGCCGCTATGCCGCGCACGCTCTGATGATGCCCTATCAGCCTTTTCACGCCGCAGCGGTCCGTGCCCGCTACGACATCGACATGTTGCGGGCGCGCTTCGGCGTCTCCTTCGAGCAGGCGGCGAACCGGCTGACCACGCTGCAGCGGCCCGGTGCGTCGGGCGTGCCGTTCTTCATGCTCGAGGTCGACAGTGCCGGCAATCGGTTCCGCAAGGCGGGCAGCCACGGCTTTCCGCAAAACCGCTTCGGCGGCGGCTGTCCGAAGCTGCCGGTCCATGCCGCCTTCGCCCAGCCCGGCCAGATCCTGGTCGAGGCAGTGGAAATGCCCGACGGTGCGGCGTTCCTGTGCATGGCCCGCACGCTCGAAGGGCCGCAGGGCTCGTTTGCCGAGCGACCGCGGCGCACGGCGCTGCTGCTCGGCTGCGACATCGGCTTTCGCGACGAGGTCGTCTACGGAGCGGCATTGCCGGGGCCGGCCGCCATCGGCAAGACCGGACAAAGCGCCGCTGCACCGGCGACGCCGATAGGCCCTGCCTGCCGGCTGTGCGAACGCATCGGCTGCCTCGCCCGCGCCGAGCCACCCGTTACACGCCCGCTCGGCCTCGACGAAATGGTGACTGGACTGTCGGCATTCGATTTCCAGTGATTCGGCTCCAGCAATATTGCGGCTGAATCTTCGACCAAAGGACCTCATCTGTTCCTGCGGCGGCAACCAGTAAGCTGGTTCGCGGTTGCCGGCCAAAATATTGGTTCAGCCAAAATATTGATTCAGCCGAATATTGATTCAGCATTGACGGTACGGTATCAAAAAAAGAACTGCGCAACGGTCGGGGGATCAATGATGGGCAGGACAGTTTTTTGGCTTGGCTTGGCGCTCGCGTTTTCGGCCGATCCCGCATTGGCTGAAAAGTCCTCGGATTTCTTCAATTCCTATCAACACTACAATGATGCCGGCAAGGCGTTCCTGGACAAGATCGATCCGAAGACCGGCGCGATAAATCTTGCCGAAGGCATCCATCTCGACCTCAAGGACAAGTTCTATTTTCTGGACAAGAAGGACACGCTCTCCGTCCTCACCGAAGCCTGGGGCAATCCGCCCGACTCTGGTTCCGATGCCCTCGGCATGATCTTTCCAGTCTCCCATGATCCCATTGCCGACAACAATTGGGGGATAGAGCTGCGCTGGGAAAAGATCGGTTACGTCGACGACAGCGACGCCGCGTCCATCGATTACAATGAACTGCTGCGCAACATGCAGTCAGACACTCTGTCCGGCAACGATCAGAGGGTAAAGGATGGCTATGCGCCCATTACGCTGATCGGCTGGGCGTCGCCGCCGGTTTATGATGCGGCCCACAAGCGCCTGCACTGGGCCAAGGAGCTGCAATTTGGCAACGATGCCGCCCATACGCTCAACTACGACGTCCGTTTCCTTGGCAGGGAGGGCGTCTTCGTGATGAGCTATATCGCGACGGTGGAACAATTGCCGGAGATAAGGCAAAGCCTGGATGAAGTGCTTGGCCTCGCGGACTTCAATACCGGCAAGACATACGCCGATTTCGTGCCGGGCGTCGATACGGTTGCGGCGATTGGCGTCGGTGGTCTGATTGCCGGCAAGCTGGCGGCGAAAGCAGGTTTTCTGGTCGTGGCGCTGATCGCGCTGAAAAAGTTTGGCCTGCTCCTGCTGATTCCGCTGGCCGGTCTCTGGCGTTTTATCCGCGGCAACAAGAGCACCTCGTAACGCATCATCGACAGGTCGCCTCGGAGCATCGCCGGGCGAGGGGCGAGGCGCCCTCATCAGTGCGCCAAACGGAACATCGAACTGGATCACGCCCGGCCTTCTGCTTTGCGTTACGCGAATTAGGCACGTCTCTGTCGTCCATTGCACATCGTGCTGCTCCGAATTCGCCGACAGTCGTACCCATGACCGATACCGCATCATCTCCGGTTGCCGCTTCGCCGATCGTGTCGCCGCAAGGGGAACGCGTCGGCTTCCTGCTGGTATTCCTGTCGGCGTTGATGTGGAGCTTCGGCGGCAGCATTGCGCGCTTCATCGACAACGTCGACAGCTGGACAGTGGTGTTCTGGCGCTCGGTCTGGGCCGCCGCCTTCCTGCTCTGCTTCATGGTCTGGCGCGACGGCTGGCGTGGCACGCTGAAGCTGTTTCGCGGCATGGGCCTGGCCGGCCTTGCGGTGGCGTTCTGCTTCGCCACGGCGTCGACCTCTTTCGTCGTGGCGCTTGCGTATACCACGGTCGCCAACATCCTGTTGATGCAGGCCGGCGTGCCGCTTCTGGCAGCGCTGTTTGCCTGGGCGCTGTTTCGCGAACGGGTGGCGGTGGCGACCTGGGTGGCGATCGCCGCCGTCATTGTCGGCGTCGCCATCATGGTGTCGGAATCGCTCGATGGCGCGGTGTCGCCGATCGGCGACGGGCTGGCGCTGCTCATCGCTGTCATGTTCTCGATCGCCACCGTCATCACGCGCCGCTTTGCCCATGTGCGCATGACGCCGGCGACCTGCCTCGGCACGATGCTGGCGGCCGCCTTTGCGGCATCGCAGGCGTCGGCGCTGGGCGTCTCCAGCCACGATATGGGCTTCCTCTTTGCCTTTGGCGTGATCAATCTGGGCCTCGGTCTCGCCTTCTTCGCCACCGGAGCCCGGCTTGTTCCGGCCGCCGTCGCGGCGCTGCTCGGCACGTTCGAACCGATCCTTGGCCCGATCTGGGTCTGGCTCATCCATTCCGAGGTGCCGTCGGCGCGCACCATCGTCGGCGGTGCGGTCGTGGTCACCGCGCTGCTCGTCCATATCGGGCTCGAGTTCAAGCGTCAGACGCGGCCCGCGCGAGCGGGCGTCACCGGTGTGCCGTCACCTAATTGATGCAGTGCGCGCGTCAAAGCGAGATGAACCATTGACAACGTCGCAGCCGCGCGGGCAGGCTGCGATCACGGCAACAACAAGACAGGCGTATCTTGCCAAGTCTCCATGCCGGCCGCATCGAGGCCGGACAATATCGTCGTCTCCCTGCCCGCGCCGTAGCGAAAGCTTCCGACGGCGTCGGAACACCACCAACGCCACGCCAGGTCTTCGCTGTCGGCTCGCCGCCGAACGATAATGGCGCCGGCAATTCGCGCTTGTCGCCTGCCTGCAAGCCCAATACCTTGAAGCAAATGCCCAGCCGCGCGGACGCCGCGACGAGCCGGCGACGGAACACTCATCAAAGGAGAATAGCATGACCCGCAAAGCGCTCTGGCTTTCGGCGACTTCGGCGTTTCTGGCAGTTTTCACCTTGGGCGTGCATGCCGAGGATCGCGTCATCAACGTCTTCAACTGGTCGGACTATATCGACAGTTCGATCATCGACGACTTCACCAAGGAAACCGGCATCAAGGTCGTCTACGACACTTTCGATTCCAACGAGATCCTTGAAACGAAACTGCTCGCCGGCGGCAGCGGCTACGATGTCGTCGTGCCTAGCGGCAATTTCCTTGCACGCCAGATCCAGGCGGGTGTGTTCCAGAAGCTCGACAGGTCGAAACTGCCGAACATTTCAAATATGTGGGACACGGTCATGGAACGGACCGCCAAATATGATCCCGGCAACGAATATTCGATCAACTACATGTGGGGTACTGTTGGCATCGGCTACAACATCAAGAAGGTGCAGGCAGCGCTCGGCACCGACAAGATCGACAGCTGGGACATGTTCTTCAATCCCGAAAGCCTGGCCAAATTGAAGGACTGCGGCGTCTATGTGCTGGATTCGCCGGCCGACATCATACCGGCGGCACTGAAATATCTGGGCCTCGATCCGAACAGCACGTCGCCCGATGAGATTGCCAAGGCCGAAGAAACCTTGCTGAAGGTCCGGCCCTATATCCGCAAGTTCCACTCTTCCGAATACATCAACGCCCTTGCCAATGGCGACATCTGCCTGGCGGTCGGCTGGTCGGGTGACGTCTTCCAGGCCCGCAACCGCGCCGACGAAGCCAAGCAGGGCGTCGAGATCGGCTACTCCGTGCCGAAGGAAGGTGCCCAGATGTGGTTCGACCAGATGGCGATCCCGGCCGATGCGCCGCATGTCGCCGAAGCCCATGAGTTCCTGAACTACATGATGAAGCCCGAAGTGATCGCCAAATCGTCGAACTATGTGCTCTATGCCAACGGCAACAAGGCTTCGCAGCAGTTCATCGACAAGGCGATCCTGGAAGATCCGGCGATCTATCCGGATGCAGCCACCTTGCAGAAGCTCTACACCGTATCGCCTTACGATCCCAAGACCCAGCGCATCATCACTCGCACCTGGACCAAGATCGTCACCGGCCAATAGCAATCTGACCAGGCCCCGGCAGCCGTTGCCGGGGCCGCTTTCTCATGGGGCAAGCAGCAGGACGGAGTGGGACATGAAATCGCTTGGCAGCATCCGCAGGGATTTTGCGCCATGGAACGATCCGAACGCCAAGCCATACATCCAGTTCGACAACGTCACCAAGAAATTCGGTGAGTTCACAGCGGTCAACAACCTGTCGCTGACCATTTTCGAACGCGAATTCTTTGCCTTGCTGGGGGCCTCAGGCTGCGGGAAATCGACACTGCTTAGGATGCTTGCCGGCTTCGAGGAGCCGACCGCCGGCCGCATCCTGCTCGATGGCCAGGATCTGCGCGGCATTCCGCCCTACCGGCGGCCGGTCAACATGATGTTCCAGTCCTACGCCTTGTTTCCGCACATGACGGTCGAGAACAACATCGCCTTCGGCCTCAAGCAGGAAGGCATGGCCAAGGCCGACATCGACAAGCGCGTCGCCGAGATGCTGAAGCTGGTCAAGCTCGAGCAGTTCGCCAAGCGCAAGCCGCACCAATTGTCGGGCGGCCAGCGCCAGCGCGTCGCGCTCGCGCGCTCGGTGGCCAAGCGGCCGAAAGTCCTGCTGCTCGACGAGCCGCTTGGTGCGCTGGACAAGAAGCTGCGCGAGGAAACCCAGTTCGAGCTGATGGACCTGCAGCAGAACCTCGGCCTCACCTTCGTCGTCGTCACCCATGATCAGGAAGAGGCGATGACGATGGCTGACCGCATCGCCATCATCGACAAGGGCGAGGTGATGCAGGTGGCGACGCCGGCCGAGGTCTACGAGGCGCCGGGTTCCCGCTTCGTCGCCGGCTTCGTCGGCAATGTGAATATGTTCGACGGCAAGATCGCGGCTGGCGAGGCCGGCAGCGCGAGCATCGATGCCGGCAACGGCATCACCATCCGGACCGAAAATGCCGGCAGTGCCGCCGCCGGAACATCCGTCACCTTCGCCATCAGGCCGGAGAAGATCAAGGTGTCCTCCACGAAACCGGCCGGTGCCGTCAACGCCATCGAGGGCGAGGTCTACGACATAGCCTATCTCGGCGACATGACCGTCTATCACGTCAGGCTGGACGACGGTCAGGTGGTGCGGGCGAGCACCATGAACGCGGCACGCCTCACCGAGGACCCATTGACCTGGAACGACCGCGCCTGGGTTTCTTTCCGCCCCGACGCCGGCGTCGTCCTGGCACGGTAGGGACTGATCATGTCCGCTGTCACCGCCGCAACAAGCTCTCCGGCAAGCGCTGCCGGCAAATCCGCCTTGGTCAGGCTGGGAGCGGCCTTCGTTAGCCGGCTCGTCATCATCGTCCCCTACCTCTGGCTGCTGTTCTTCTTTCTCGTCCCTTTCATCATCGTCTTCAAGATTTCGCTGTCGCAGACTGCGATCGCCATGCCGCCCTACACGCCGGTGCTCGATTTCCGCAGCGGCATTTCCGGGTTTATCTCGGAATTCGGCGCGCTCAATTTCGACAACTATACCTGGCTGACGCAGGATGCGCTTTACTTCAATGCCTATGTGACGAGCGTCATCGTCGCCGCCATCTCGACGGTCCTGACATTGCTGGTCGGCTATCCCATTGCCTATGGCATGGCACGCGCTCCGGCGACGATTCGCCCGACCTTGCTGATGCTGGTGATCCTGCCGTTCTGGACCTCGTTCCTGATCCGTGTCTACGCCTGGATCGGCATCCTCAAGCCCGAGGGCCTGCTCAACCAGCTGCTGCTCGCCACCGGCACCATCAGCCAACCGCTGATCATCCTCAACACCTATACGGCGATCTTCATCGGCATCGTCTACTCCTATCTGCCGTTCATGGTGCTGCCGCTCTATTCGTCCTTGGAGAAGATGGACCATTCTCTGATCGAGGCGGCCAAGGATCTCGGCTGTCCGCCGACCAGCGCCTTTTGGAAGATCACCTTCCCCCTGTCGCTGCCAGGCGTCATCGCTGGCTGCCTGCTGGTGTTCATTCCCGCCGTCGGCGAGTTCGTCATCCCCGACCTGCTCGGCGGCTCGCAGACGCTGATGATCGGCAGAACGCTATGGAACGAGTTCTTCGCCAACCGTGACTGGCCGGTGTCGTCCGCGGTTGCCGTCATCTTGCTGCTGCTGCTGATCGTGCCGATCATGCTCTTCCAGCGAGCCCAGGCGCGCGCCCAGGAGCAGGACCAATGAACGCGACCTGGAGCCGCTTCAACATCATTTCGATCGTGCTCGGCTTTGCCTTTCTTTACCTGCCGATCGTCCTGCTCGTCGTGTTCTCTTTCAACGAATCGAAGCTGGTCACCGTCTGGGGTGGCTTCTCGACGAAATGGTACGTGTCGCTGTTCCACAACCGGGGTCTGATGGACGCCACCTGGGTGACGGCCCGCGTCGGCGTCATCTCGGCAAGCGTGGCGACCGTGCTCGGCACGCTGGCGGCGCTCACCTTGACACGCTACACGCGCTTTCGCGGCCGGCTTCTGTTTTCCGGCATGGTGTTTGCGCCGCTGGTCATGCCGGAAGTCATCACCGGCCTGTCACTGCTGCTGCTCTTCGTCGCCGTCGGCCTCGACCGCGGCTTTCTGACGGTGACGCTTGCCCACACCACGCTAACCATGTGCTTCGTTGCGGTGGTGGTTCAGTCGCGCCTGATCACGTTCGATCGTTCGCTGGAAGAGGCCGCGATGGACCTCGGTGCGCCACCGGTGAAGACCTTCTTCCAGATCACGCTGCCGGTTATCATGCCGGCTATCGTCTCCGGCTGGATGCTGGCCTTCACGCTGTCGCTCGATGATTTGGTTATTGCCAGCTTCACCTCGGGACCCGGCGCCACGACGCTGCCGATGAAGATCTACAGCCAGGTCCGCCTTGGCGTGACGCCGGAAATCAACGCAGCGTGCACCATCCTGATCGCGGTCGTCGCAGTTGGCGTGATCATCGCTTCGCTCGCAAACAAACGCCGCGAGGTGCAGCGCCAGCGCGACGAGCAGGCGGCGCAGCGAGGTTGAAGGCTCGCTACTCTCCCGAAACGCCGCGGCTTATCGGCGAGATGAACGGCGTGCTCCACGTGCCGCCGACGAAGAACGACGACTGCTTGGGCGGCTGGCCGTTCGTCTGCGTGGCAGCCTGGCTCGGCTGGACGATGCCGCCGGACAGCGCCAACCCGCGTCCGGCATAGGATGCGATGCCGGAAAGCCAGATCTTGTATTGCGCGGAATTCACCTCGGCCTTGTCGATGCGCGCCACGCCGTTCGAAACGCTCGCCTTGAGTTCGGCCCCGTCGATCGGCAGCGTTCCGTCCGAGACGTCGTCCAGCGCGAAGAATCCGCCCTGTTCGGTGTGCTTGAGGAACGCCGGCAGGTTAAGCCGGCTCAGCGCACCCGCGCCGAACGTCGCGGACAGCGAGCCATTGGCGTTTTCGAAAATCGAGTCCCAGGTTCTGCCAGGCCCCTTGAGGATGACCGAAACGGTGCCAGTGCCGATCGGCACCAGCCGCGTCATCCCGGCCGCGGTGCCGAAAGCGCCGCCGTCGATATCGGAAGCAAGCAGCCGGATTTCGACTTCCGTGCCGGCGGGCTTGCGGTCGAAGCGGACGCTGCTCTGGACGTTGCCGCCAAAGGCGGATGCATCCGAGATGTCGAAGACGGCAAGGCCGTTCTTGACCTGGGCGGTGGCGGCGACGTCGGCAAGCTGGATGGCGCCGGCGGTGGCATGCGCCGCCGATAGCCTGAGATCGAGATTGATCCGGTCGGCGAAGCTTGTGTCGATTTCGCCCGGGCCGGCGCCGCCGGCGGATGGCACCGGGGTAAAGGCGGAGAGAAACGATCTGAGGTCGAGCGTATCGAAGGCAAGTGTGCCGGAGATCACCGGCAGTGCCTCGCCGTAGGTGAAGTCAAGCGCGCCCATTCCGGGGTTGTTGTCGAGGGTCAGGGCCGTGTTTTCAAATTTGATGCGCCCGGCCGTCGCCGTGATCTTGCTCGAAACCGCGATCGAGCCGATTGCGGCACCGGGCGCGATGCCGGCCTGCGACCATTCGAGCACGCGTCGCAGCGAAGGTGCGACGAATTTTGCCTGGCCGTCGAAATAGCCGTTTTCCGACATGCTGGCGCGGCCGTCGAACGAAAAACTGGCCGGCGCCGCCTTGAAGGAAAATGTGGCCGGTGCTGTGCCGCCACCAAACAGTACGAGCGGGTTCGGCGATGCCGCGTCGATGGCAACACTTTCGCCGCGCCATATCCCGGTCGCCGACAGCGTCGCATTGCTGTTCATCGCGGCCCAGTTCGCCTGGCCGCTCAGGCTGCTCAATATCTCCTGGTCCTTGCCGCCGATGGCAGCCACTACGCGGCCGTCCCTGAACTCGACTGTGCCGAACGGATCTGTCGGCAGCTTGCCGAGATCCGGCTTGGCGGGATTTGTGTTGATCACCGCGCGGGCAGCATCGATCGAACGCGTAATGCGCCCGCCGCTGGGAATCGCAGGCAGGAAAAACCCGCTCGCGGTACGCTGAACCCGGATCGTCGGTCGTACCAGCCGCGCCGTCGAAAACACCACATCGCCACGCAGCGCCGCCATCGCCGAGAGGTCGACCTCGACCCGTTCGGCCTCGACCACGGGCGGCGCATCCGTCTCTGTCCATTGCGACAGCGTCACGTCGCTCAGGATCGCCCGGAAATTCGGCCAGACCTCGATGCGCGGCGCGCCGTCGATGGTGACCCGGAAACCGCTCCACGCGCTCATTTCCCACGCGATACGGTCGCGTACGATGCGGGTCGAGGCGATCAACGGCAAGGCTGCGACAACCAGCGCGATGACGATGACGGCTGCGCCGATCGCCCATATTCCGCGTCGGATCAAAGGTGATGGCATATCGCCCCGTATGCTTCCATTCCGACAAAATCGCCCGACGGGTGTAACCGACGGCTGACGCATTTCAAGTCTTTATGGCCCGGCGATGGCATTTGCGCACACCCTGACCGGCGCGGTCCAACAAAATCTTGCTCTGCTGCATCGCGATATGCATAAGCGACGCAGTCTGCGGAGGAACAATGATGGCTGACGACACACCGCTCTGGATCCCGACGCAAGAGCAGATCGACGCAGCGCCGATGACCGCCTTCATGAACGCCGCGGCGAGCATAGCCGGCGAGGCTTTCTCCTCCTATACCGACCTGCATCGCTGGTCGATCGATCACCGCGAGACCTTCTGGAGCCTGGTCTGGGACTTTTGTGGCATCGTCGGCGACAAGGGCGAACGCGTGCTGGTCGATGGCGACAAGATGCCCGGCGCGACCTTCTTTCCTGAGGCGAAGCTGAACTTCGCCGAGAATCTCCTCAAGAAAACCGGGCTTGGCGACGCAATCGTCTTTCGCGGCGAGGACAAGGTCGAGCGGCGGCTGTCCTGGAACGAGCTGCATGCGCTGACCTCGCGGCTGCAGCAGCTTTTCCTGTCGCTCAAGGTGAAGAAGGGCGACCGCATCGCCGCGATGATGCCCAACATGCCGGAGACCGTTGCTGCGATGCTGGCGGCCGCGTCGATCGGCGCGGTCTGGTCGTCCTGCTCCCCAGATTTCGGCGAGCAGGGGGTTCTCGACCGGTTCGGCCAGATCGAGCCTGTCGTGTTCATCGCGCCGGACGGCTACTGGTACAATGGCAAGGCGATCGAAGTCGCCGACAAGATCGCGGCCGTGGCGGGCAAGCTCGCCACCGTCCGCAAAGTCCTCATTGTCGACTATCTCGGCACCTCGCTCGACGTCGCCGCGACCATCGGCAAGGCGGCCGCGCTGGAAGAGGCGCTGTCACCCTTTGCCGCCAGGTCTGTCAGCTGCGAGAGGCTGCCGTTTTCGCATCCGCTGTACATCCTGTTTTCGTCGGGCACGACCGGCATCCCCAAATGCATCGTCCATTCGGCCGGCGGAACGCTGATCCAGCACGTCAAGGAAGAACGGCTGCATGCCGGCCTGCTCGACGGCGACCGCTTCTTCTACTTCACCACCTGCGGCTGGATGATGTGGAACTGGCTGGTGTCGGGCCTGGCATCGGGCGCCACCTTGCTGCTCTACGACGGCTCGCCGTTCTACCCGGACGGCAATGCGCTGTTCGACTTCGCCGATGCCGAAAAGATGACCTATTTCGGCACCTCGGCCAAATTCATCGATTCCGTGCGCAAGGCCGGCCTGAAGCCGATCCGCACGCATGATCTTTCCAGCGTGCGCACCATCTCATCGACCGGCTCGCCGCTATCGCCGGAAGATTTCCGCTTCGTCTACGAAGGCATCAAGAAGGACGTGCATCTGGCTTCGATTTCCGGCGGCACCGATATCGTCTCCTGCTTCGTGCTCGGCGTGCCGATCGAACCGGTATGGACCGGCGAGATCCAAGGGCCCGGGCTCGGCCTTGCCGTCGATGTCTGGGACGATGACGGCCGCCCGCTCCGCCAGGAGAAGGGCGAGCTCGTCTGCACCAAGGCGTTTCCGGCGATGCCGATCGGCTTCTGGAACGACCCTGACGGCAGGAAATACAAAGCCGCCTATTTCGAACGTTTCGACGATGTCTGGTGCCACGGCGATTTCGCCGAATGGACCGTCCATGGCGGCCTGATCATCCATGGCCGTTCCGACGCCACGCTCAATCCGGGCGGTGTCAGGATCGGCACGGCGGAGATCTACAATCAGGTCGAGCAGATGCCGGAAATCCTCGAAGCGCTGTGCATCGGCCAGGATTTCGACAATGACGTGCGTGTCGTGCTGTTCGTGCGGCTGGCGGCCGGCGTTGATCTCGATGCCGAGCTGGAAAAACGCATCCGCGCGAAAATCCGCACCGGGGCGAGCCCGCGCCACGTGCCGGCCAAGATCGTCGCCGTCAGCGATATTCCGCGAACCAAATCGGGCAAGATCACCGAACTCGCGGTACGCGACATGGTGCACGGCCGCGCCATCAAGAACAAGGAAGCGCTCGCCAATCCCGAAGCGCTCGAGCTGTTCCGCAACCTGCCGCAGCTTGCCGACTGACCCCGGGATCCAAGGTGGGAGCCGTTTTGAGGTCTCAGGTATCGTTAACAAATTACCTCTTCGGAATTTACCTAGATTTCATGAGTGGTACACATTGGTAAATTTTCCGGCGTGCCGGTAAGGATTTGTTAAGGCCCGGCATCAATAGTCGTGCGTAACTTGAGGGAGAAATCCCGTTCCTCTTAGCCCCGAGAGGATCTGATTCGCTCAAGCCCCGTTGTGACAGCAATTCCAATTTCTCAAGGCGTCCTGTTGGACGCCTTTTTTCTTTGCGCAACCATAGCTAACCGGCGAGCACGCGGGTCGAGGGAAAGGCGACTTCGACCAGGGTTCCCTCGCCGGGCGTCGAGTTGATGGTGAACCGGGCCCGGTTCGCTTCGACCATCGCCTTGGTCAGCGGCAGCCCAAGACCCGTGCCGTCGCCACGGCCGCGCTTCAGCGCATTGATCTGCTTGAACGGCTTCAGCGCCTGCTCGATCTCGGACTGGCTCATGCCGATGCCGGTATCGCGCACGCGCATGACGACATCGCCGGAGATCTCGTAAGCCGTCGACACGATCACCTGGCCGCCAGCCTGCGTGTAGCGGACGGCGTTCGACAGGATGTTGAGCGCGATCTGCCGCACGCTGCGCAGATCGGCCACCACTTCCGGCAGCCGCGAGGCGAAGCTGGAGCGGATGATGACGCGTTCCCGGTTGGCTTGCGGCTGCATCATCGCCACGGTTTCGGCCAGCGTGTCGTTAAGCGACACCGCCTCATAGGCCATCTCCTGCTGGCCGGCCTCGATTTTCGAAATGTCGAGCAGGTCGTTGACCAGATCGAGCACGTGGTTGCCCGAACGGTTGATGTCGCGCAGATAGTCGCGATAGCGGTCATTGGCCACCGGCCCGAATTTCTCGTCGACCATCAGCTCGGAAAAGCCGATTATGGCGTTGAGCGGCGTGCGGATCTCGTGGCTGATGCGGGCCAGAAAATCGGTCTTCTGCGACGAGGCGCGTTCGGCGACCGCGCGCGCCTGGGTCAAGTCCTCTTCGGCCCGCTTCCACTGGGTGATATCGCGCACCACCGCACAGAAGCCGCTGTCGTTGGGCAGCCTGCCGATGGTCATGAACAGCGGAATGAAACGCCCCTGCGCCTCGCGCCCGATCACCTCGCGGCCATCGTTCATCACGCTTGCAACGCCGGGCTCCGACAACCCCTCGAGATAGTCACGCGCCGCGCGCTGGCTTTCGATCGCAAACAGCGAGACGAACGGTTTGCCGGTCACCTCGTCGCTGTCGAAGCCGAACAGCGCTTCCGCCGGACGGCTAATTGAACGGATCGTTCCGTTACGGCCGATCAGCACGACGCCGTCGGTGGCGGTGTCGATGATGGTGCGCATTTCGGCAATGCGTGCCTTGAGCTCGGAAACATCCGGCTGCGTTTGGTCTTCGGCGGCGCCATGTGGAATGGCTGCTGCCTCGTCGTCGCCGGAACGACGTACGACCAGCATCAGCGCCTTGCCGTTTCCCCAGGGCACGGAGCGTAAAATCGCATCGATCGGAAACTCCTGACCTTCGCGCGTTTTCAGCCGCAGAGCGCGGTCGCCGCCGTCCGAACTGCCGTCGTCGGCATAAGGGTCGGCAAACAGCGCGCCGAGCCCGCCGGCCTCGTCCAGGGCATTGAGCGTCGCATAGCCGGTCAAGCCGAGGAATTCGTCATTCGCGTAATGCAGCTGGTCGCCGGAATGGATAAGCACCGGCACTGGCAGCTTGCCGAGGATCGAGGTATCCGGCCCCTTGTTGTCCTCTCCGGCAAACGCCGACGGCACGAAGCCGTCGAGTTTGAGCGGTGGTGCCTGCAGCCGCGCGATGGGCGGCACCTGGCCGGCAACGTCGGCTGCGGCTGCGCTGTCCTCGGACCAATCCTCGCTGTCCTCGGCGTCACGGAAATCTTCGGCCGTCATGCTGTCGTCGTCGCCATCCCGCGGCGCTTCGGCGATGATCGTTCGACGGTTCGTGCTGGGCTCAATGCCTTCCTGCGCTTCGTCGCTGGGTTCGCGGTCGGCATAGTCGAGCAGCGATCCGGAAACAGGGCGTGTGACGGGTTCGCCGGCTTGCGCCTCTGCTTCCGCCTCATCGGGCTGCTCGCCGTCGAGCCGGGCAAGATCCTTCTGGTCTTCGGTATCGGCCTCGGGCGGTTCGGCGGC
Source organism: Mesorhizobium sp. M0816 (assembly GCF_040320005.1). Taxonomy (NCBI): domain Bacteria; kingdom Pseudomonadati; phylum Pseudomonadota; class Alphaproteobacteria; order Hyphomicrobiales; family Phyllobacteriaceae; genus Mesorhizobium; species Mesorhizobium sp. M0816. Next base: position 36,161 of record NZ_JAMYOT010000025.1, read on the forward strand.
AGCCGCCCCGCTTTCCGGACCTCGCGCCGGCATCTCACCCTTGTCCGCCAGCCCGGCTTCTTTCAGCTTTGGCTCGTCGGCCTTGCCGGCTGCCTCGACTTTCTCAACCGGCTTCTGCTTTCCGGCGCCGGGCTGTTCTTCGGCCGGGGTGCTGTCCTTCTTGAGACGCTCGCCAATCTCGCGAAACGCGCTGCGTTCCAGCGTCGACAGGCCCTTGTCGTTGGCCGGCTGCCGGTGCTCGGCCAGCCGGATCACCTTGTCGGCAAAGCGCCGCTCGGGTTTTGGCACGATGGTCAATGCCGGCACTTCGCCCCTGAACGGATCGGCGGGTTTAGGTGTCTCGGGGAGAGGTTCGACGGCTTTCGGCCCGATGGTCGCGGCAGGTTTCTCCTCGGCGACAAGGGCCATGCCGACGGCATCCGGATCGACCACCGCATCGCCGCTCCTGGCCACGCCGAAACCGCGAAAACCTTCGAAAACGCGGCTGCGGCTGTAAACCGGGAGCGCCGCCAGATCGACGGGTATCTTCAGATCGGTGCCGGCGACCGGCCACAGCACGGAGCGGCCGGACCAGGTGTCGCGCCGTTCGAGCAGGCCGGCAATCTCGCCAGAAGCATCGAGGCCATAGGCGGCCGAAACATCCTCGAAGCGGCGGCCGATCACGTCGGCGGCAGGCTTGCCGACGAGCTCGGCAAATTCCGGCGACAGGGCGCTGAAATGGCCCTCCGCGTCGGTACGCCAGACGAAACGCATGGGCGCGGCGGTGCGATCGATCGCCGAAGCGCGGTGTTCGGCCGGCGAGGCGGCTTTGGTGGCCTTTGCGGCGCTTTCCGGCGAAGTATCCGCGCCGGCCTGCGAAGCGTCCGGGCTGGTCTCGACTTTGCCGGACGCAGCTGCCCCGGGCGGGACCTGCGCGTCGTCGCCGGCATTGAAGTACCAATGGTCATGCTGCGTCGGCGCTTCGCCAACCGTGCGGTGATCGTCGGCCGCGTCGGCAGGTTCGTGCTCGGCCGATGCCGAGGTGCCTTCCATCGCTGCAAGGTCGATCTCCGCCGCGCCGGTGCTGGCGATTGGCTGCTCGTTGTCCTGGTCCGTTGGCTGGGGAAGATCGCCACCGCTCAGTGCCGCTGCCGCCTCGGTTTCCCCGCCGGCGCGCTCGCCATCGGGGGCCTCGCCGTCAAGCCGGTCCTCGTCGATCACCACCAGCAGGTGCCGCTCTTCCGTCAGCCGGGCAAGGCCCGCGGGATAGGAGCTGGACCCACCCGGAACCAGGCGCTTGACGATGCGGTCGCTCTCGTTCGCCACATCGGCGACAAGTGCGGCCAGCGTCTCAGGCCGGATGCCGAGCGCCGAAAAGCCGTGCGATGCGGCGTCGATATTGCCCTTGGCATCGACAAAGGCGATGTAGTGGCCGTCTTCCGTAAAGCCACCGATGGCGCGGTCGGCGATCTCGGCGGCGCTTCGCGAGCCGGTCTGCGCCGCCTGCAGCGCCAGCATGATTGCTTCCTCGCCATCGGGCATGGTCACCGCGCTGGCCAGGAAACCGACGGCACGGCTGGTCAGGCCGGTCGCCAGCCGGACCGTGATGGCACGGTCGCGGCCGATCTGCGGAAAACCGCTGGTTGCCATGATCTGGCGCCGGGCGATCAGCGGCAACCCTGCCGAGGCGCCGATGATAGCGCCGATGTCCGGATAGCCGAATACCGCCGCGCCGGGCCCGTTGGCCCAGATCACCTGCTCGAGATCTGCCGACAGAATGGCGATCGCGTCGCCTGCGGCGAAGCGCAGGCGGACGGCGTCGAGCACGGCGACGTCAAGGAAGGAGTAGTTTTCAGCCGGCATGCGCTTGGCGACCCTCACAGAGCGGGCAATTTGCGGTTAACGCTTTGTTAATAAAAGCCGACGGCGCGAAGGTCCACAAGTCATAGCGTGCAACCAGCGGAATCTCTAGGCGCGTGGTTAACGCTGCGAACCAAATATTTTATGGTGCGATGCAACAAACATGTTGCAACGCACAAAATTTGCCTTTATATTGCCATGATAGATGAACGAGACGGCATTTTGTCAAAGCCGCTGCCGCTGAAAAGGATGGAAAATGTCCAGGACCAAGACCGCTGAAACGATCGAAAACGTTGAATTCCCGAGCTTCGACGCTTCGAAGGCGACCGACCAGATCCGTGCCTTCGCCGAAAAGGGCGTTGAGCAGTCGAAAGAGGCCTACGCCAAGCTGAAGACCGGCGCCGAGGAGACCCAGAAGGCTCTGGAATCGACCTACGAGACCGCCAAGTCCGTTTCCAGCGACCTGTCGCTCAAGACCATCGCCGCCCTGCGCGCCAATGCCGAAGCCGGCTTCTCGCATTTCGAAGCCCTGATCGGCGCCAAGTCGCTGTCGGAAGTCGTCGAGTTGCAGACCGCTTTCCTGCGCAAGCGCGTTGAAATGACCGTCGAGCAGGCTAAGGACTTCCAGGCGGTTGCTGCCAAGGCGGCCGAGGACGTATCCAAGCCGATCAAGACCGCCTTCGAGAAGGCCGTGAAAGAAATCAAGATCGCCTAATATTTGCGCACAGTTTGACGATGCATCAAAAGGTCGCATTTCGTCAGACAAATAGATGTGCGATATAGTGGTTTAAGTGAATACCCGGCGGGTGGAACCTCCTCCCTCTGCTCACCGGGGTGACCAGCCAGCACCTCCTCCCGCTGGCTCGTAACAGGAAAAGGCCGGCACCTCCTCCCGCCGGCCTTTTCTTTTGTCCGGCGGAAAATGACGCGATGCCGGAGCGAGCTTTTGCCTTGCCAAAAGCCTTGAATTAAACTCCGATAGCCCGTATGGACGCATCGCCGAACGACAGAGCGGATCCCGAACGTTTCATCTCGATCCCGCTCAGGCAAACGTGCCGTTGTAGCTCAGATGGTTAGAGCGCCGGATTGTGGATCCGGAGGTCGCTGGTTCGATCCCAGCCAACGGTACCATTCAGCTTTCAGCCAGGCTTCTGACCAATAGCGCAAGCGATCTCTACGATCCGGTTGCGGTTACCTGCGATCCCGCGCCTGGCGCGTGGCGCGCAGGTGGTCCACGAGGCCCCTCAGCTTCGGCGCGATATTCCGTCTGCTGGGGAAATAAAGATAGAAACCCGCAAACGGCGGAAAATAGCCGTCGAGGATTGGCACGAGCTCGCCGCGGTCGAGCCAGGGGCGGAATGTATCGGCCATGCCGAACGTGATTCCGGCGCCTGCAACGGCCAGTCGGATCATCAGCCACATGTCGTTGGTAGTGATCTCGGGCGCAACCGCCACGTCGAACTCGCGCCCGTCCTCGCCGAACTCCCACCGATAGGGCGAAACTCCCGGCGCCGGCCGCCAGCCGATACAGCGATGTGCCACAAGCTCGCGCGGATGGGCGGGTGCTCCGAACTTCTCGAGATAGCGCGGGGCGCAGACGGCCATCTGCCGCTGATCGCCCGATACCGGCACGGCAATCATGTCCTGCTCGATCACTTCGCCGAGCCTCACTCCCGCATCATAGCCTTCGGCAACGATGTCGAATTCCTCGTCGGTGACCACAATATCCAGATGCACCTCGGGAAACCTTTCTGCAAAGGACGCCAGCAGCGGTCCTGACAGAAAGGCCTCTGCGATAGACGAAACCGCGATCCGTAGGCGGCCGCGCGGGCGGTCCAGAAACTCCGTGGTGGCTTCGATTGCCGCGTTCACGTCGGCGATCGCCGGTGCGACGCTCGCCAGCAGGCGTTCGCCCGCTTCGGTCAGGTTGACGCTGCGTGTCGTGCGCTGCAGCAATGCGATGCCAAGGCGCTGTTCAAGCCTGAGGATGCTCTGGCTGACCGCTGAGCGCGTCACGCCCAGACGGTCTGCCGCAGCGCGAAAATTGCGTTCCTCGGCCACGGTGACGAAGACGGCAATCGCATTGAGATCGATGTCCATTGGTTAGTCAAACTTACCATCTAGGTTAACGGCGGGCGGGTTATCGCGACAATGCCATGGCTCTATCTCTGTCGCAACGGCAAGAAAGGCTTGATCCCCCGATCCAAGTCGATGCCGGCTGACCAAGGAGATACCCCCATGACATCACTTCCTTCCCCCTGGGACCTGGATGGAAAAGTCGCCCTCGTGACCGGCGCGGCACGCGGCATCGGCCGCTGCACGGCGGAACTGCTGCGGGCGCGGGGCGCCCGGATCGTGGCAAGCGATCTCAGCGACAGCGTACGCGAATTGGAAGCCGAGGATGTGGCGACCCTGGTCGGCGATGTCGCCGACGAGGATCTGGCCAGACGCTCGGTCGAACTCGCCGCGAAGCGCTTCGGACGACTGGACATTGTCGTGAACAATGCCGGTCGCACGCTCAACAAACGACTGACTGAGACCTCGGTCGACGACTATGACCGCATCCTGCAGATCAACGCGCGCGGCAGCTTCGTCACTGCCCGTGCCGCAGTGGAATTGATGGCCGCCGGCGGTAGCGGCGCGATCGTCAATGTCTCGTCGATCTCGGCCGTCGCGGCCTTCGAGACGCAGGCGGCCTATGCCTCCTCCAAGGCGGCTGTCGCACAGCTGACCAAGGTGATCGCGATCGAATACGGGCGCACGGGCATTCGCTGCAACGCCGTTGCCCCTGGCGTGATCGAAACCGACATCATGGAAGGCGTGGTGGAGAATGGCCGGGAGATGCTGCGCAGCTTCGGCGGCGCGCATCCAATCGGCCGGATCGGCCAGCCGCAAGAAGTTGCCGAGGCCATCGCCTTTCTTGCCTCGCCGGCATCCAGCTTCATCACCGGGGCCTTGCTTCTGGTCGATGGCGGCTACACCGCCCAGTGAGCCCCCCAATAGGGCCGGCGCGCCGCGGGAGCTCACCCGCACCCAATCCCTTCACATCGTGAAAATAATCACAGACCAAAAGGATCATCTCGATGACCATGAACAGAGTTGTTCTGATCACCGGTGCCTCCAGCGGCATCGGCGCTGGCATTGCCCGCGAGCTTGGCGCGGCAGGTGCGAAGCTGATGCTCGGCGCACGCCGCACCGACCGCCTTGAAGCGCTTGCGGCCGAAATCGAGGCAGCTGGTGGAACGGTTCGCGTGCGAGCGCTCGACGTCACCAGGAGGGCGGATGTCGCAGCATTCGCCGACGCAGCCCGGGCCGAATGGGGCCAGGTCGATGTCATCGTCAACAATGCTGGCGTCATGCCGCTGTCAGCCATGGCAGCCATGAAGGTCGACGAGTGGGAGCTGATGGTGGACGTCAACATCAAGGGTGTTCTGTACGGCGTCGCGGCGGTTCTGCCCGAGATGACGGCACGCGGCTCCGGTCACATCATCAATATCGGTTCCATCGGCGCACTGGCCGTCTCGCCCACGGCCGCCGTCTATTGCGCAACGAAATACGCTGTCCGCGCGATTTCCGATGGGCTCCGCCAGGAGAGTGACGATATCCGCGTAACCTGCATTCATCCTGGCGTGGTGGAAAGCGAGCTGGCGAACACGATCTCCGACGAAGCCGCTGCCGCCGCCATGAAAACCTGGCGTGCTATTGCCCTGCAACCCGATGCCATCGCCAGGGCAGTGCGCTACGCAATCGAACAGCCCGACGATGTCGACGTCAACGAGATCGTCGTGCGTCCGACGAAGGCGGCGCATTGATGCGATCCACTTTGGCCGCAGTGCTTACGCGTATTGCCGTTGCTGTAGCTCCAACCGGCCTGACCCTTCCTGCAACTCCAATCCTTGCGGAGGAACGAATGACGCGCCAAGATCATCCCTATGTCGGAATGTGGGTCACCGAGGATCGCTATATCAGGCACGAACTCCTGCCGAACGGCCGTTATGACGAAGCGCGCGGTGACCGCGAGAGCGCCTACCGGGGACGCTATGAAGTGCACGGCAACCACATAGAATACTGGGACGATACGGGCTTCACCGCGGATGGTGAGTTCGTCGAAGGCGTCCTCTATCATGCCGGCATGATCCTTTACCGCCAGCGGTAGAGAGCCGCCCTAGACAAGCACTTCAGGGTTTCCACAAGACGCTATTGCATGCCTTGCATGAGGCGCTCGGCAGCTTGCACTGCAAGACCCGTCACACCACATATCTCCCAGCAAGCGCGGCGGAAAGAAGCAGGACCGCGAGCAGAGTCGACATTGCAAATGGTTGTCACTATATAGCGGCGGCTTTGACGGCTCGCCTCTTACATGGTGCCGGCGAGAGCGCGGTAAATGTGCTAGTCATTGCGACATCTATTGTGATCTAAAACGGCTTGAAAATCGAAAAAAAGCAAATAGAAACAATAGCGCGGGTCGAACGAGTTTCGTCGAGAGAATCAGTCCTCAAGAACTAGAACGTGCTCCTTGAACCCTCCATTCCCTTCAGCTCTGTGGACCTCGGACAAGTTCGGCTTGCCGGGCGAAGCCGACTCGGCTCGAATGGCAGCACGCATCTTTTCGAAGATGCCGACGTTTATGATTACCAACCGGCATAGCCGCTAGGGAAACAGCAGTATGAGTGAACACGCGATCGAGTTCTTGCGCGGGTGGATCGGCGAAAAAGTCCACTGCCAGCCCTCGCCAGCCAGAATCGAGAAGCAGGCCGAGACCCTCGCCAGGGAATGTGCGGCCAAGGCTGCCGAAGCCGGCATACCCCTGGAGGATATCCAGGAAGAGGTCGGCGACATTCAGGAGCTCATTGCTTCGAGGCTCGAAGAGGCGGCCGAGGCCGATCAGGACGAGCGGAATTCCAACAAGCCTGCCGGCTGACGGATCGCCTCCGGCAAAACCTGCCGGGCGAACATTGCCTGTCTGATGCAGTTGCGCGGTCCTATCGCCGCGCAGCCTTGCCAAATCTCTCCTCGAGCCACTCTTTCGGCAATGCCGGCACGAAATTGCCGTCGCGCCCGGTCATGTCTTCATTGGCGACCAGCGCGTTGAGGATTGCTTCCTCCACGCTCTGAACGACGGCGTCGAAGAACGGGTTGATATCGGCATCCGGTATGTAGCCGGCGCTGACCAGCTTGCCGGCCGCGCCGCGCGCCGCGTCGGGATTGGCCGTGCTGAAGGCCAGAAAGATATCGCCGGACGAATTGTATCCATAGCCGCCGGTTAGCGCCACGCCGAGCGGCACGCGTTTCGCCAGCCGTTTCAACTGATGCGGCATGAATGGCGCATCGGTGGCGACGATCGCGATGATCGAGCTCTTCTCCGCTCGCGGCGTGTTGTCCCGGGCCGCCGGATCGGCGAGTTCCGCTCCGGCTCTGATGCCACGGATCACGAGGTTTCGCCGTGCACCGAAATTCGACTGGACGAAGCAGCCGATCGTTAAACGCTTTCCATTCCAGTCGACGCTGCGCGAGGATGTGCCGGACCCTGCCTTGAAGCCGAAGGTGATCATGCCTGTGCCGCCGCCGACGCTGCCCTCTTCGATCGGCCCGCTATCAGCCGTTTCGAGCGCGGAAAACACGTGCTCGAAGCTCACATGGTGGCCGTTGATATCGTTCAGGAAGCCGTCGTAAGTCTCGCCCGCCACCGGCAGCGCCCAGGCGCTGTCGAGCGATTGCGGCAGCACCGTCTGCATCCAGCGCAGCGTTGCGTCGCGGCTGACGCCGCAGGAATGCGTGTTGGTGATGGTGATGGGAAGATTGAACGCTCCGAGCTCCTCTATCAGATGCGAGCCGGTCAGTTCGCCATTGCCATTGGCGCTGAACATCCCGGCAAACGCCGGGACGGCCAACTCGTCTCTGGGCCGTGGCAGGATCGCGGTCACGCCGGTGCGTACCGGACCCTTGCCGACGACGAGCGGCCCATCCCCTGAGATCAGCGTGGTATAGCCGACCGTCACGCCGGGCACATCGGTGATGGCATTGAAGCGGCCTGGCGTGCCATCGAATGGGATCGCGAAGGCGCGGGCGCGCAGTTTGCCCGAGGGCGTCGCAAGATGCGGGTCGGTCATTTTTTCCTCAGAAAAGCGAACCTTGGCCGCCCGGCGCCTTGAGCTTGGCCGCGGGCTTGGCAACCGTCTTCGGCCGCGCCGTGCCACTGATGGCGACTGCATCGGCGGTGCCGTCGGCGAACTCCAGCGAAAGCGCCATCCCCGACACAACTTCTGCCGCGTGCTTGACCACCGCGCCGTCCGCATCCTTGACCAGCGCGAAGCCTCGCGCCAGCACGGCCTTGTGCGAGAGCGTCGCCAGCAGCCGGTCGGCCTGCGTCAGTTTTCCACGCAGACGGTCCAGCCGCCGCGAAATCGCCTGGTCCTGCCGCCGCGTCAGTGCCAGCAGGGCATCGCCTTGCAGTTTCTGCCGTCTTGCGATCGGCGCCGGTGACAGTCTGGTCGCCGTGCGCGAAAACCGCGCCCGACGCTCGCGCACGATGGCGAAGAAAGCCGCTTGCGCACGGGCGAGGTCGCGGCGGGTCAGAGTGCGGGCTTCGTTCATGCGCCGCGACAAAGTCGCCGGCGTCAGCCGCTGCCCCAGAAGCCTGGCTCGCTTGCGCTCGACGCTGACCGACAGCGCCCGGCCGAGCCGGCTCGTCGCCTCGTCGAAGCGCCGCCGCGGCAGCGCCAGCAACTGGTCGGGCGAGGGCAGCGCACGGGCGGCCGCGCGTGCCGCCTGCCGCTTGCGTTCGAAATTGCGCGACAGTGCGGTCTTCAACCGCGCGCCAAGGCCGGCAAGCGTCGCTTCGAGGTCGACCTTGACCGGCACGGCGATCTCGGCGGCGCCTGTCGGCGTCGGCGCCCGCACATCCGCCGCCAGATCGATCAATGTCCAGTCGGTCTCGTGGCCGACCGCGGAAATCACCGGAATGCCCGAAGCGGCGACGGCCCGGGCAAGCGCTTCGTCGTTGAAGCCCCACAGATCCTCCAGGCTGCCGCCGCCGCGCGCCACGATCAACAGATCGGGCCGCGCGATGGCGCCGTCCCATGGCAGTGCGTTGAAGCCGTTGACGGCAGCGGTCACTTCCGCACCCGCCGTCTCGCCCTGCACCCGCACCGGCCAGACCAGCACGTGCAGCGGAAACCGGTCCTTGATGCGGTGGATGATGTCGCGGATGACGGCGCCTGTCGGCGAGGTGACGACGCCGATGACGCACGGCATGAACGGCAGCCTGCGCTTGCGCGCCGCGTCGAACAGGCCTTCGGCCTGCAGCCGGCGCTTGCGCTCGTCCAGCAGCGCCATCAGCGCACCGGCACCGGCCGGCTCGAGATTGTCGATAACGATCTGGTAGTTCGACTTTCCGGGATAGGTGGTGAGCCGGCCGGTGGCGATCACCTCCATGCCTTCCTCTGGACGGAATTTCAGCCGGCTCATCGTGGTCTTCCACACCACGGCGTCGAGCCGCGCGCGATCGTCCTTCAGGCAGAAATAGGCATGGCCGGAGGAATGCGGTCCGCGATAGCCGGAAATCTCGCCGCGCACCCGTACATTGCCGAAGACGTCCTCGACCGTACGCTTCAGCGCGCCGGAAATCTCGCTCACCGTATATTCGGTGGCGTTGGTGCGTGATTCGGATGCTGCGTCGCTCATCGGCCGATTGGGGGACGATTGCTGGCCGGCGTCAAGGCGGCCGTGTTCGATGTCCGCCCCAAACGCGCGATCACCAGCCCGGCAGGATCTGGTTCGGCTTGGTCCGCTTCATCTTGGCGAAGGCGAGGGCGGCGAAATCGAACGTGCCGGTCTCCTCGCCGAGTGGCACGGAAATATTGTCGAGGCTCTCCGAAATGTGGCGCGCAAGCGCGTCGACGATCTCCGGCCGCGAGGTCTGACCGCGCATGATACCGATGCGGCAATCGGGCAGGGCGCCGAAACCGTCGGCCTCGCCCAGCACCCGCATGCCGGGCCGCAGCGCGCATTCCGGCAGCACCGAGATCGCCAGACCGGAAAGCACCGCGGCGGCGATGACGGTGGCAGAGAAGCTGGTGAACAGGATGCGATAGTCGCGGCTCTGCTGATCGAGCACGTCGGCGGCGGCCCGCCGCCAGATGCAGTTCGGCCGGCCGAAGGCCATCGGCAGGATCGGCTGCTCATGCGTCGCATGGTTGGCCGAGGTAACCCACAGCAGCGGTTCGCGCCGCACCACTTCCGACTGGCCGCGCGCGTCGTTGTGCGTCACCAGCGCCAGGTCGAGATTGCCGCGCTTGATGTGTTCGACCAGTCCCGGCGTCGGTTCGCAGATAACGGTCAGTTCGACATGCGGGTTGGAACGGGCAAACCGCGCCATGATCTCTGGCAGGAAGCGATCGGCATAATCGTCCGGCGTGCCGATGCGGATGGTGCCTTCGAGCCGGCGGTCGTCGAAGGCGGCCAGTGTTTCCTTGTTGAGATAGAGCAGCCGCCTTGCGTAGGAGAGCAGTCTGTCGCCTTCCTCGGTCAGCCTGTTGGTGCGGCCGTCTTTTTCGAACAGCGGCTTGCCGATCCGTTCCTCCAGCCGCCGCATCTGCATCGACACCGCAGACTGGGTGCGATGCACCGCTTCCGCCGCGCGGGTAAAGCTGCCGGTGTCGACAATCGAGATGAAGGTCTGCAACTGATCGAGATCGAGCGGCGCTTTCATTGGCCTAATCCATCATTGATGCTGATGCTAAAGATTAGAAACATTCGTTGGATTAATCAATCGGGCCATGGCAAATTCCGATTGTCCACATGAAGGCATGTGAATCGAAGCCGGAACGGCCGCTGTCGCCAGCGCCCGATCGACCGGTTTCGCCCGTTCGAATGTGAAGGAGACCGACATGGCTACGTTTGATTTCGCTACCGAGACCTCGCGCATCACCTCGCGTCCGGCCGTTGCGACGCGCGTGGCCAATGCCGCTGCCAATGTTTACCGCGCCTGGAGAAACCGCCGCGCCTTTTATCGCCTCGGCGAGATGTCGGATGCCGAGCTCGCCGACATCGGCCTGACCCGCGCCGACCTGCACGTCGCTGTCGGTGTACCCTTTGGCCGCGATCCGACAGAAAGGCTTCGCGTCATCGCGGTCGAGCGCGCCGAAACGATCGAGGATATTGCCCGCAAGGTGGTGTGATCGCGTGGTTTCGCCGTTCGGGCGCGTTGAACCTTTTTGAGGCACGACGCCACTAAGTTACGCAGGCTCCCCACTCCCTGCCGGATCCCCCCGGCCAGCCTGCGCGCTGCCCGGTCCTCCCAGGACCGGGCTTTCTTTTTTGGGCGGCACTGATGATTGATTGCCGGTGTCTGGTCTACCGCCGGCCCATGCCCTGCTTGAACTGGTCGAAGATCGACTCCATGCCTTTCTGGTAGTCGTCGCGCTGCTGGGCGCCTGTCTCGAACATCTTGCCGAACAGGTCGTCAAACGGATTTCTCGGCCTGCCGCTCGGATTGGCCTGCGGCTGCGGCGCCTGGGGTTGCTGCGGCGCCTGACGCGGCTGAGACTGTTGTGCGCCACCGCCGAACATGTCCTGCAGCACCTTGCCGAGCGGATTGTCACCATAAGGGTTCTGTGTCTGCTGGGGTTGGTTCTGCGGCTGCTGTGGCTGTGGTGCACCGCCGCCGAACATATCCTGCAGCACCTTGCCGAGCGGATTGTCACCATAAGGGTTCTGTGTCTGCTGCGGCTGGCTTTGTGGCTGCTGCCCGCCGCCGAACATGTCCTGCAACACCTTGCCCAGCGGGTTGTCGCCGTAAGGGCTCTGCGTCTGTTGCGGCTGCTGCCCGCCGAACATATCCTGCAGCACCTTGCCGAGCGGGTTATCCGTGGGGCCTGCAGGCTGAGGGGTCGGTGCCTGGCTGCCGCCGCCAGCCTGCCGCATCATCTGCTCGATGAGCTCGCCAAGCGGATTGCCGCCACCGCCTGCCGCATGCATCTGCCCGCCTAGCTGGTCGGTGGTCTGCTTGAATAGCCCGCCCATCATCATCGAGGCGATTGCCGGCAGCATCTGCTGCAGGACCTGCTGGCTGACGCCGCTCGCCTGCGCGGCCTGGCTGGCGACGGCCCGCGACAGGTCCTTCGAGCCGAACAAATGGCCGAGAATGCCCTTGCCTTCATCGAGGCCCTGCGGCGAGAAGGCCCGGCTTGCATCCTCGAAATATTTGGCGTGCTGGCCGCTGGCCATCGCCGTCATGAAGGAGCCGAGCCCATAAGGGTCCGCCGTGTTGCGCTTCAGCCCCTGCGAAAAGGCCGGCAGCAGCGCCGCGACCGCCGCCTGAGTCTGCTGCTGCGAAAGCCCGAACTGCTGGGCCAGCGCCTGCATGCCGTTGCCGTTCTGGGCCTGTGCCAGAATATCGAACAAGGAAGGCATTGTTTTCTCCTCCGGGAAAATCCTCGTTGGAGAAGCCTAATTCGTTTCCATCACTGATTGAAGCGAATTTGCCGGACCATCGGCCAAGCGGATAGCGAAGCGTTAATACGCGTATTCCATGAACACCGGCTCGATCGAGCCGCCCCAGCGTGTGTGGTAGGCCGAGAGCATCTCTTCGGCGCTGGTGGTGCCACGCGCGACGACCTCGTCCAGCGTGTTGAGGAACGAGGTCTCGTCATAGCCGTCGCGGTTCTTGCGGCCGCGGTTCTTCAGTCCCATGCGCGAGATGACGAGCACGTCGCGGGCTATCTCGCGCAGTGTCGTGTTGCGGAAGGGCGCCGAAATGCCCTGTTCGGGCACCGCGTTGCGCATCGCCAGCACCTCGTCATAACTCCAGCTCGAGGTCAGCGCCTCGGCCGCGTCGAGCGCAGCCGCATCATAGAGCAGCCCGACCCAGAAGGCCGGCAGCGCGCAGATGCGCCGCCACGGCCCGCCATCGGCGCCGCGCATTTCGAGAAAGCGCTTCAACCGCACGTCCGGGAACAGCGTCGACAGATGGTTCGCCCAGTCGCCCATCGTCGGGAGCCCGTCCGGCAGTTCGTTGCGGGCGGCGCCCGCCATGAACTGGCGGAAGGTGATGTGCGTCATGTCATGGTACTGGCCGTCGCGGATGACGAAATACATCGGCACGTCGAGCGCCCATTCGACATAATCGGCAAAGCCGAAATCGGGCGAGAAGCAGAATTCGAGCAGGCCGGAGCGCTGATTGTCGGTGTCGCGCCAGATCTCGCCGCGCCAGCTCTGCAAGCCGTTCGGCCGGCTTTCGGTGAAGGGCGAGTTGGCAAACAGCGCCGTCGACAGCGGCTGCAATTTCAGCGACACTTGCATCTTGCGGCGCATGTCGGCTTCGCTTTCGAAGTCGAGGTTCACCTGGATCGTGCAGGTCCGGTACATCATGTCGAGACCTTTGGTGCCGACCTTGGGCATGTAGCGGGTCATGATCTCGTAGCGCGATTTCGGCATCTTCGGCGTCTCGGCCAGCGACCATTTCGGGCTGCCGCCAAGGCCGAGAAAACGAATGCCCATCGGTTCGGCGATCTCGCGCACCTGCGCCAGATGCGCATTGCCTTCGCGGCAGGTCTGGTGGATCGTCTCCAGCGGCGCGCCGGACAGTTCGAACTGGCCGCCGGGCTCCAGCGAGATCGCGCCTTGGCCGGTCGGCTCGACCAGTCCGATGATGCGGCCGGCATCCATGATCGGGTCCCAGCCGAGTTTGTCCTGCATGCCTTCGAGGATGGCGCGGATGCCGCGCTCGCCGCCGTAGGGCACCGGGGCATTGCCGTCAACATAGAACGGGAATTTCTCGTGCTCGGTGCCGATGCGCCATTTGTCGCGCGGCTTGTTGCCTTCGGCCAGGTGCTCGACGAGTTCGTCGACGCCTTCGATCGGCCGGAAATCGGTAGTATCGCGCGCCATAATAGCCCTCCGCACATGGCCCCGAAAACCGGCTTCGATTTTCGGAAAGGATCATGTGCCCAATCAATATGTTACAGCGTCCTTTGCGCGCCCGAAAGGACGCGCGGCCACTGCCGGCGCTAGATGGACGAAATGTCAGTAGCCGATCAAGCGAAAAATCCTGAGCCAGAGGGTAACTGGAATTGATCACCAATCCCCGATTGTCGCCTGGATCAGCGCCAGTGCCGCTACGGCCGCCGTGTCCGCCCGCAGGATGCGCGGCCCAAGCGGAATGGCGGTAACGAAGGGCAGGGCTCTCAGCATCCTGCGCTCCTCGTCGGAAAAGCCGCCCTCCGGCCCGACCAGCAGGCCGAGCTTGTTCTCCCGCACCGCCTGCAATGCCGGCAGGGGACTGTTGGTCGATGCATCCTCGTCGCAGAAGATCAGCCGCCGCTCACGGTCCCAGTTGCTGAGCAGGCGCTCGAATTTTTCCGCTTCGCGCAGCTCCGGCACCGCCAATATGCCGCATTGTTCGGCCGCCTCGACGACATTGGCGCGCAGGCGCTCGATGCCGGGCTTTGCCACCTGCGTATGCTGGGTGATGACCGGCTGCAGGATGCCAGCGCCCATCTCGACCGCCTTTTGCACGAGGTAGTCGAGCCGCCCCTGCTTCAGCGGCGCGAAACAGTAGACGAGATCGGGCAACGGCGGCTGCGGCCGCTGCAATGCCAGCAACTTCAGGCGCAACGCCTTCTTCGATTTTGCCGCGATCGCCGCCGACCATTCGCCGTCGCGGCCGTTGAAGACCAGAATTTCGGCGCCTTCGCCGAGCCGCAGCACGTGCGAGAGATAATGGCTCTGCTGCGGGCCGATGTCGAACTCGATGTCCGGTCCAAGCCCGTCCGGCACGAACAGCCGCTGCATCTTGTAATTGGCGCGCATCGCCGAGGAATGCGGCAACGTCACCCTCGGCGTCAAGCCTCGGCGGAAGGATGCCAGACAGGCTCGTAGCCTTTCTGCAGCACCGAAACAGTTGTCGCTGGCGTGAGCAGGCGGATTGGACTGTCGGTAAAACCGCCGAACCCCACCGGTTCGCCATAACCGCCGAAACTCCAGGGCAGCGCGGCGCCGTCAAACAGGACGTACGCCCTGTTTCCTGACGAGATCATCGTGCCGTCCGGCAAGTCCGCAAGCGCTTCCGGTTCCAGTCTCGGCGCCCGCCCGCCCGATGCCACGCGCTCCTTGTGCAGGCGCTTGTCGAGTTGCGGCGCGCGTGGCTCGGCAATGCCGAAGGCGTCGCCGAAACGCCGGACAAAATCCCTGGCCCGCTCGCGCCGGCAGAAGAAGCAGGGCCGGTGCCCGGCGGCAAGTGCCGTCACCTCGTCGAGGAAAAACAGTTCGGTCCAGCCGGCCTTGCCGCCAGCCCGGTTGCGCCCCATCGGCTCGCGCCGCACGTTATGGAATTCGCAGACGCAGATGATCCAGGCTTGCAGCGCCCAGCGCTTCTTCAACAGCGTTCTCGTCTCGGGGTCGTGAATGATGCCGCGATTGCCCATGAACAGGCCGCGCTCCGGCACGGCATGGATGGCGCCGAACGGGTCGACCCGGTTTTGCAGTGGCATAGGCGTTCCCTGTTGGCTGCAATGCTGGCGCCATGATATCGCTCGTTGCATCAATTTCATGTCAGCAGGTTTCGATGCGGGTCTTGGTTGTCCAGAACTTCGACAATGAGGGCCTTGGCCAGATCGGCGCGGCCCTTGTCGAGGCGGGCGTCGATATCGACCTGCGCCGTCCCTACTGCGGCGACGCGCTGCCGCAAGATAGCGGCGGGCATGACGCCATGGTAGTGCTCGGCGGCGCCCAGAATGCGCTGGACGACGAGCTCTGTCCTTATTTTCCGGGCCTGCTCGACCTGACGCGCGACTTTGCCGAGAGGGATCGCGCGGTGCTTGGTATCTGCCTCGGCAGCCAGTTGGTCGCGCGCGCCTTTGGCGGCGAGAACCAGATCGGCGGCGCGTCGGAGTTCGGCTGGCACGAGGTCGCGCTCACCGCGGCGGCGCAGGCCGATCCGGTGCTCGCCGCCTTGCCTGAAAAATTCCCGATCTTCGAATGGCACGACGACACCTTTGTCTTGCCCGAGACTGCCGTTCGGCTGGCCGGCAATGCCGTCGCCGAGAACCAGGCGTTCCGCATCGGCCGCGCCGTCTACGGCTTCCAGTTCCATTTCGAGGCCGACAGTCCGATGGTGTGCGACTGGAGCACCTCCTTCGCACCGCTGATCGCCGAGCGGCATCCTGAATGGGCGGGCCGGCTCGACGATGAAATGGCCCGCAACGGACCGCAAGCCGATGCCGCCGGCCTGGCCATCGCCCGCGCCTGGGTGGCGACGATCTGACGGCCCATATAGTCAACGTATTTGGCGACGTTGCATATTTGGCACGCGGCGGCAAATCCGCCGGGGAAAACGCGTTTCATCCTTGGCCTGTGTCTGTCCGCCAGCCTAAAAGGCGCCCGCTCTGCATCTTGCGTGCAACCGCGATGAACCTTTCCTGTGACCCGCGCGACACACCGCCGATACAGAACATGCCTAGAAGCGCGAAACCGTCAGACATTTGCGACGTATTTCGCGTTTCAACGCATTGGTAACCCGCTCGTGCATAGATGCAGAAAGCTCAACAAGAGATGACGTCCGTGAAAGCAGCCTTTTTGTCCTTTGCCATGTTGTCGGCCATCGTCTTGTGCGGCCTCGGCATTTATTCCGCCGACGCAGCCAACAACCACAATGCCGTTGACGGCTACGGCGTCACCGCCGCGCTTCGCTAGACCCTCTACACATAACCTCACGCCTTACCTACGCCCGCTCACCCGTCACTGTCAGGATATGCTTGTCAGCGCCGTCCACGACAAGCGCGGTGAGGTTTCCCGACTGCCAGGCGAGGGTGTCGACATTGACGCGGTTGCCGGTGATCTCGGGCTTGGGCACCGGCGTATGACCGTGCACCACGATCTTCGGATGAAGACCGGTGTGGTCGTGGAAGACCTCGCGGATCCAGATCAGGTCCTGCCGGGTCTGGCTTTCCAGCGCAATGCCGGGCCGGATGCCGGCATGGCAGAAGAAGAAATCGCCGAACGTTACTGAAAAGGCCAGCGAGCGCAGGAACTCGACATGGTTCTGCGGCACGGCCTCGATCAGCGCGGCGTGTCCTTGCCGCAATGCCGCATCGGCGCGGCCAAACCAGGCGCTGCTCCCACCGAGCGACACGCCATAGGACAGCGCCGTCTGGATGCCGCCATAGCGCATGAACAGGCCGTCCGGGTCGGGGACATCGAGAAAATCGAGGAAGCCGAGATCATGATTTCCGGCCAGCATCAGGTGACGCGGATCGCGTCTTTGTGCGTCGATCAGGAAATCGATGACGCCCCTGGAGTCCGGGCCGCGGTCGACATAGTCGCCGAGATGGATCACGCGCCAATCGGCCGACGGCCTTTGACCGAGCTCCGCCTCGATCCGCCGGTGCATGGCGGTCAGCAAATCGAGCCGGCCGTGCACATCGCCGATCGCGTAAAGGCGCATGCCTTGCGGTCCGCGCGCCTCGTAGAAACTGATGCCGGGCTCCGTCAATGCCTGCGTCGCCTCCGTGGTCATGCCGTCACGGGACTTTAGCGCCGAAGCTGATCCTTGCCCATGTCGGTGACCAGACGCTTTCCGCACAGTGCCAGCGTTATGTCCATCTCCTTGCGGATGATTTCCAGCGCCTTGGTAACGCCTTCCTTGCCGAGCGCGCCGAGGCCGTACAGGAAAGGCCGGCCGATATAGGTGCCCTTGGCGCCAAGGCACAGTGCTTTGAGCACGTCCTGGCCGGAACGGATGCCGCCGTCCATATGCACCTCGATCGTGTCGCCGACGGCGTCGGCGATCTCTTCCAGCGCCATGATCGACGACGAGGCGCCGTCGAGCTGGCGGCCGCCATGGTTGGAAACGATGATCGCGTCGGCGCCCGTTCTGGCGGCCATCAGCGCATCTTCCTTGTCGAGTATGCCTTTCAGGATCAGCTTGCCGCCCCAGCGCTCCTTGATCCAGGCGACGTCCTTCCACGACAGATGTGGATCGAACTGCTCCTTCGTCCAGGACGACAGCGAGGCGAGGTCGCCGACGCCCTTGGCATGGCCGACGATGTTGCGGAAGCTCCGGCGCTTGGTGCCGGCCATGCCGACGCACCAGCGCGGCCTTGTCGCCATCTGCCAGAGGTGCTTCGGCGTCATTCGCGGCGGCGCCGAAAGCCCGTTGCGGATATCCTTGTGGCGCTGACCGAGGATCTGCAGGTCGAGCGTCAGCACCAGCGCCGAACATTTCGCCGCTTTTGCGCGATCGATCAAATCGAAGACGAAGTCCTTGTCGCGCAGCACATACAGCTGGAACCAGAACGGCTTCCTGGTCACCGACGCGACATCCTCGATCGAGCAGATGCTCATTGTCGACAGCGTGAACGGCACACCGAATTCTTCCGCAGCCTGCGCCGCCAGCATCTCGCCGTCCGGATGCTGCATGCCGGTCATGCCGGTCGGCGCCAGCGCCACCGGCATCATCACCTTCTCGCCGATCATGGTCGATTCCAGCGAGCGGTTGTCCATGTCGACAAGCACGCGCTGGCGGAACTTGATCTTCTGGAAATCTTCCTCGTTGGCCCGGTAGGTGCTTTCGGTCCAGGCGCCGGAATCGGCGTAGTCGAAGAACATCTTCGGCACGCGGCGGCGCGCTAGGTCCTTGAGGTCGGCGATGGTGAGAATGCTGCTCATGGATCTTTTTTTTCCGCTGGTTCTTCGCTGGTTCGTCGTTGAATTTTCTGGGCGGGGCCTACGGCTGTTTTCTTGCCGCCTCACCGTCACCGGGCTCGGAGCGTTGCCTGAGCCTCAGCCGCGACACGCGCTGCCAGTCGCCGCTGCGCTCGGCCTCGGCCATCGATCGTTCGACGTAGGAGATGTGGTCCATCGCCGCCTGCCGCGCCGCGGCTGCATCGCCGGCCTTGACCGCCGTGTAGATTGCCCGGTGCTGCGAAAGCAGCGTCTCGCGCGCGCCCGGCACGCTGAACACCAGCCGCCGGTTCTGGAACACGCCTTCCGACAGCAGCCGATAGCAGGAGCGCAGCGTGTGCAGCAGGATGATGTTGTGCGCGCATTCGCAGATCGCGTGGTGGAACTCGACGTCGATTTCCGCCTCGTCGTCGAAATTGCCGGTCCGGTGCGCCTCGTCCATACGTGCCATGATGCGGTCGAGCAGCGCCAGATCGTCCGATGTGGCACGCCGCGCCGCATATTCCGCCGCCACCGCCTCGATCTCGCGGCGGTACTCCAGATAGTCGGTCACCGCCTTGCGATGCATCGAGATCAGGTCGGTCACCGGCTTGGTGAACAGCTGGCCGATGACATCGGCGACATGGGTGCCGCCGCCTGGCCGTGTCGTCAACAGCCCGCGCCCTTCCAAGGCTTTCAAGGCATCGCGCAGGATCGGCCGCGACACCTCGAACTGGCGCGCCAGTTCGCGCTCGCCCGGCAGCCGGTCGCCGGTGCGCAGGACGCCTTCGAGGATCAGGCTCTCGATCTGCTGCACCACCTCGTCGGCGGTGCGCGAATGCTCGATCCGGGAGAAAATGTCGCTCAAACGGAATGCCTGGGGTTGAACCGATGTCGCGCACGATAAAGCCAGCGTCGCCAACTGGTCAAATTATTTATCCAATTCGCCCCGGGCGCCGGGTCGGTTTCACAGCCGCGGCTTCATATCACCTTCAGCTAAACTGGCTGTTTGCGTCCTCTGGAGATTGTCTCTAGAGCAATTCCAGGAAAAGTGTGAAACGGTTTTCCGTCCGGAATTGCGCAGAATAAAAGAGATAGAGCGGTTCGGCGTTTCCATGAAACAATGAGCCGCTCTAGAGGGACATCATTGCCAAAGGGCTCAGAGAAGCCTGGGGGACCAGCCGTGCCAGACGCCGACCCGTCCAGCCTCGAATTCCAGTTGCGCGCCAAAGCCGTGGGCGGCACCGTCATGGGCTTTCCGGCGCATGAAGGTCGGCCGGGCGCGCTCGGCGAGGTCCACGCCCGGCCGCAGCCGCTGGTCGAAAAGCCGCGCGTGCTGGTGCAGCTTTCCTTCATGACCGAAGCTGGATCCGGGATCGATCAGGCCGTGCTTTCCGAATTGTCGCGACGCCTCGGCATTGCCGCGCCCGACCCTCACGCCCGCCATCACGCGATGAAATGGGGCAAGGGCTCGCTGCGTTGGGAACGCCACACGGAATTCTCGACCTATCTCTGGGAAGGCCCGCTCGCCGAAAACGGCAGGGGGCAAGAAGACACACCCTTCGGCAACGGGTTTTCGCCGCCGGGCACGGTGATTTCCGGCATCAGGCTGGAGATCCGCAATTGGACGCCGGCGAACGAAAAACTGATC
This sequence comes from Mesorhizobium sp. M0816, assembly GCF_040320005.1. Classification (NCBI taxonomy): domain Bacteria; kingdom Pseudomonadati; phylum Pseudomonadota; class Alphaproteobacteria; order Hyphomicrobiales; family Phyllobacteriaceae; genus Mesorhizobium; species Mesorhizobium sp. M0816. The sequence goes on from NZ_JAMYOT010000025.1 coordinate 56,310, forward strand.
GCCGGCTTCGACCCGACCAGCCTGTGCTATTCGCTGGTCGAGCGCGGCAACGCGGCCATCGTCACCGATTTCCGTCAGGATGGCGACGGCTTGACCCGCATGCTGGTGCTCGACCGCGGCCTGACCCCGGCGCGCACCGGGGCACTGTCGCAGCGGCTGATCGACATCGAGACCTACCGCACGCTGGCCATGCTTGGGCTGCCGCTGGCCCTGACGCTGTCCGGTCGCGCCCGCCGCATCGAAGACAGGCTGGCCCAGACCACGTTGGAAATGAAGGTCGCCGAGACCCGCGACAGCCAGACGCTACTTGCCGACTTGACCGAACTGGCCGCCGAGCTGGAGGCCGATGCCGCCTCCAGCCTCTACCGCTTCGGCGCCAGCCGCGCCTATGACGGCATCGTGCGCGAACGGCTGGAGGCGCTCGACGAAGAGGCGGTGCCCGGCTACGACACCTGGGGCGGTTTTCTGCAGCGCCGCGTGGCGCCGGCGATGCGTACCTGCCGTTCGGTCGAGGAGCGTCAGGCCAACCTGTCAACGAAGCTCACCCGTGCCACCACACTGCTGCGCACCTGGGTCGACGTCGAGGTCGAGAAGCAGAACCGCGATCTTTTGGCATCGATGAACAATCGCGCCCGCCTGCAATTGCGGCTGCAGCAGACGGTGGAGGGGCTCTCGGTCGCCGCGGTTTCCTACTATGTCGTCGGCCTCATCGGCTACGTCGCCAAGGGCGCCTCGATCTTCGGCCATGCCTTCGCGCCGGAAATGGTCACCGCCGCCTCGGTGCCGCTCGCCATCGTGCTCGTCTGGTGGGGCGTGCGCCGCGTCCGCCGCATGCACTCCGAACCAGGCAAGCAGCCGGGCGAGTAGTGTGGGGCGCAGCGGCAGATTGCCGCTGCGGAAGGCTGTCTCGGCCATAGGCCTCTCATCCCGGCCAAAGCGGCATTTGCAAGCGACCACCGTCGCTGGTAAAAGATTTTTACCAGCCGATCGAAGGAGGCTGTCGATGTCCGGCCTTGCCATGCCGAAACCAGACGACGCCACGATGCGCCGGCGCGACGAGATCGTCGCCGATATGCGCATCATGGTGCCGGGCGAGGGCGTCGTCGACGCCGCCAATGCCATGCGCGCCTTCGAGAGCGACGGGCTCACCGCCTACCGGCAATTGCCGCTCGTCGTTGTACTGCCGCAAACCGTGCCCCAGGTCTCGCGGGTGCTGAAATATTGCAGCGACCGCAACATCCGCGTCGTGCCGCGCGGCTCCGGCACCTCGCTCTCCGGCGGTGCGCTGCCGCTCGAAGACGCGGTGCTGCTGGTGATGAGCCGCTTCAACCGCATCCTCGAGATCGATTTTCAGAACCGCGTCGTCGTCGCCCAGCCCGGCGTCACCAATCTCGGCATCACCACCGCCGTCGAGCAGGAGGGCTTCTATTACGCCCCCGATCCATCCTCCCAGATCGCCTGCTCGATCGGCGGCAATGTCGCGGAAAATTCGGGCGGCGTGCACTGCCTGAAATACGGTCTCACCGCCAACAATGTGCTCGGCATCGAGATGGTGCTGATGAATGGCGAGGTGGTGCGCCTCGGCGGCAGCCATCTCGACGCGGAAGGCTACGACCTGCTCGGCGTCATGACCGGCTCCGAAGGACTGCTCGGCGTCGTAACCGAGGTCACCGTACGCATCCTCAAGAAGCCGGAGACGGCGCGTGCCCTGCTGATCGGTTTCCCGACCAGCGAGCAGGCCGGCCAATGCGTTGCCGATATCATCGGCGCCGGCATCATTCCGGGCGGCATGGAGATGATGGACCGTCCGGCCATCCACGCCGCCGAGGATTTCGTCCAGGCCGGCTATCCGCTCGATGTCGAGGCGCTGCTGATCGTCGAGCTGGACGGGCCGGGTGTCGAGGTCGACCACCTGATCGGCCTGGTCGAAGCCATTGCTTTTAGGAACGGCTCGACCACATGCCGCACGTCGCAGTCGGAACAGGAGCGGCTGAGCTTCTGGGCCGGCCGCAAGGCGGCGTTCCCGGCGGTCGGCCGCATCTCGCCCGACTACTACTGCATGGACGGCACCATCCCGCGCAAGGAACTGCCGCGCGTGCTCGCCGGCATGCGCGAGCTGTCGGAGAAATACGGGCTCGGCGTCGCCAATGTCTTCCACGCCGGCGACGGCAATCTGCACCCGCTCATCCTCTATGACGCCAACGTGCCGGGCGAACTCGACAAGGCGGAGAGTTTCGGCGCTGACATATTGCGGCTCTGCGTCAAGGTCGGTGGCGTGCTGACCGGCGAGCACGGGGTCGGCGTCGAGAAGCGCGACCTGATGCCGGAAATGTTCAACCAGATCGACCTCGACCAGCAGATGCGCGTCAAGTGCGCCTTCGACCCCAACCATCTTTTGAATCCCGGCAAGGTCTTCCCGCAATTGAGGCGATGCGCCGAGCTCGGGCGGATGCACGTGCATCGCGGGCAAGTGGCGTTTCCGGACATTCCGAGGTTTTGAGTGGGTATGTTGGCGCTTGAACACCCCCCTCTGTCCTGCCGGACATCTCCCCCTCAAGGGGGGAGATTGGCAGCTTGCACGCCTCAGCCTTCTTTCAATATTGACGATTGGCGAAGCCAGACGCGACGTCCGATCTCCCCCCTTGAGGGGGAGATGTCCGGCAGGACAGAGGGGGGCGCGAAGGAACGCGACGTCTTTGCATTTGCCATTGGCGCATCCGCCTCATGACCACCTTCGTCCCCACCACCGCAGCCGAAGTCCTCTCCACCGTCGCCTGGGCCGCCGCCGAAGACTCCCCGCTCGAAATCCTCGGCCACGGCTCCAAGCGCGGTATCGGCCGGCCGCAGCAGAGTGAGCATACGCTCGACCTTTCCAGACTCTCCGGCGTCATGCTTTACGAGCCGGCCGAACTGGTGCTGTCGGCAAAAGCCGGCACGCCGCTGGCCGAAATCGAAAGCCTGCTTGCCGAAAACGGCCAGCAACTTGCCTTCGAACCGATGGATTACGGCCCGCTGCTCGGCGGTGAGCCAGCGCGAGGCACGATCGGCGGCGCACTCGCCGCGAACCTTTCCGGCCCGCGCCGGCTGAAGGCGGGTGCTGCGCGTGACCATATCCTCGGCATAGCGGCCGTTTCCGGGCGTGGCGAGGCCTTCAAGTCCGGCGGCCGCGTCGTCAAGAACGTCACCGGCTACGATCTGTCCAAGCTGATGGCCAACAGCTGGGGCACGCTGGCGGTGCTCACCGACGTCACCTTCAAGGTGCTGCCTGCTGCCGAGACCGAAGTCACGCTCGCCATCCGCGGCCTGCTCGACGATCACGCCGCCGCCGCCATGGCGCTGGCGCTGGGTTCCAGCGCCGAAGTGTCGAGTGCTGCCCATCTTCCCGAACGGGTCGCAGCTAGGGTCGCTGGCGGCAGTCTCGGCAGCGATGCCGCGACGCTGCTGCGCATCGAGGGCTTCGGCCCGTCGGTCGCTTACCGCATTGCCGCGCTGAAAGACCTGCTGAAAAACGCCGGGCCGCTGCAGGAGATTTCCGGTTCGGTCTCGTACTCGGTCTGGCGCGATGTCCGCGACTGCGCGCCGTTCGCCGATGGCAGCGAAAGGCCGGTGTGGCGCGTCTCGATGGCGCCGTCGCGGGGCCACCAGATGGTGCTGGCGCTGCGCATGCAGGCCCCGGTCGATGCCTTCTACGATTGGCAGGGCGGGCTGATCTGGCTGCGCATGCAGCAGGACGATCCCGAGGCTGGCCTGTTGCGCGGCCTGATCAGAAGACATGGCGGCGGCCATGCGACGCTGGTGCGCGCAACCCCTTCGCACCGCGCCGCCGTGCCGGTGTTCGAACCGCAAGCGCCGCAACTGGCAGCACTGTCGGCGCGGCTGAAGGCCGAATTCGACCCGAAGAATATCCTCAATCCCGGCCGTATGGCGCCGGGCGCAAGCTCTGCTACTCTCGCGCCGGCAACCGAGGGAGGAGCACAATGAGCGATCCAGGCCAAAACGGTACGTCACGCCAGACCGACCGCTGGCTGGAGCCCGGCCCGACCAACGCGCTGGTCATCTACATCCTCTATCTCGCCGGCCTAGCCATCGGCGTCAGCGGCATTGTCGGCGTCGTCCTGGCCTATATCAATCGCGGCAAGGCCGGCGGCTTCGTCGAGAGCCATTACACATTCCTGATCCGCACCTTCTGGATCGGCCTGCTCTATGCACTGATCTCGGCGCTGTTGATGGTCGTGGTCATCGGTGTCGTGCTGATGGTTGCCGTTGCCGTCTGGTTCATCGCCCGCTGCATTCTCGGCCTGCAGGCGCTGCAGCGCGGCGAGGCGGTCAAGAACCCGGAAAGCTGGTTTCTGGGGTATGAGCATGATCCCCAAAAGTGGGTACCGGTTTTGGGAAAAGATCATGCTCAAACGGTAAGGATTCGTTTACGTGCAGACCAATTTCTCAGCTGCCCAGCTCGCCGATCCGCATGTCGCGGAATCGGAGAAGATCCTGCGCAAATGTGTGCATTGCGGCTTCTGCACCGCCACCTGCCCGACCTATGTGACGCTCGGCAACGAACTGGATTCGCCGCGCGGCCGGATTTATCTGATCAAGGACATGCTGGAAAACGGACGGCCGGCCGACAAGCAGATCGTCACCCATATCGACCGCTGCCTGTCCTGCCTCGCCTGCATGACCACCTGCCCGTCGGGCGTCAACTACATGCATCTGGTCGACCACGCCCGCGTCCATATCGAGGAGACCTACAAGCGTCCGCTGGCCGATCGCCTGACACGCGCCATGCTGGCCTTCGTGCTGCCCTATCCCTCGCGTTTCCGCGCGGCGCTCAAGCTGGCGAAGCTCGGCCAGCCATTCGCCGGCCTGTTTGAGAAAATCCAGGCATTGAAGCCTTTGGGCGCGATGTTGAAGCTGGCCCCGGCGTCGGTCCCGGCAGTCTCGCCGATGGCCTCGCCGGGCGTCCATGCCGGGCAGGGCGCGAAGAAAAATGGCCGCGTCGCCATCCTCACCGGCTGCGCGCAGTCGGTGCTCGATCCCGGCATCAACGACACGACGATTTCGCTGCTGACCCGGCTTGGCGTTGAGGTCGTGGTGGCCGAGGGCGAGGGCTGCTGCGGCGCGCTGGTGCATCATATGGGGCGCGAGGACGCTGCCTTGGCGTCGGCCCGACGGAACGTCGACGCCTGGACGCGCGCCATCGAGCAGGGTGGACTCGACGCCATCGTCATCACCGCATCCGGGTGCGGCACCACCATCAAGGATTACGGCTTCATGCTGCGCCTCGATCCGGCCTATGCCGACAAGGCCGCGCGCGTGTCGGCGCTGGCCAGGGACATCACCGAATATCTGGCAAGCCTCGACCTGCCCGAGCCGGTCCGCAAGCCGGGCACCATCGTCGCCTATCACTCAGCCTGCTCGATGCAGCACGGCCAGAAGATCACCCGCCAGCCGAAGGAGCTTCTGGTCCGTGCCGGCTTCGTCGTGCGCGAGCCGCGCGAAGGGCATCTGTGCTGCGGTTCGGCCGGCACCTACAACATCCTGCAGCCCGGGATTTCGGCAACGCTACGCGACCGCAAGGTCAGGAATATCGAGGCGACCGGTGCCGAAATCGTCGCCACCGGCAATATCGGCTGCATCACCCAGATCGCTTCTGCCGCCAAGCTGCCGGTGGTGCATACGATAAAGCTGCTCGACTGGGCCTATGGCGGCGAGCCGCCAAAATTGGTTTGATTGCTGCGCACCCGCCGATGAGACTGCCGAGATGCCCAACCCAAAGTCCGAAGAGATTGGAACCGTCGTTCGGCTGCTGTCGGACAGATCGCCGGCGACGTTCCAGGCCAGCTATGGCGAATGCCAGACAATCATCGCTCGTCATCTCAAGGATGGGTCCGAATTCCTGTTTGCGCTCATAAAGGCAGCGGTAGAAGCCGACGTCCAGCAAGACAATCTGATTATCGACGCCGTTTCGTTTCTCGACGACGCGCATTTGGCTCGTCTGGCATTTTTCCTGCAAGAGGAAGTGAAACGCGGAATAGACATGGAGGATCTGCTGGCTCACGTCGCCTTGCAGGCGCCGGAATTGTTTCCAGACGGTACCTTGGGCGACATTCCCGATTTCGCAGACTGGCTGACGCATGATGATCCTCGTTCGCCGCCGGCATGTCATCATTTTAGCTTTGAGGAAGGCGCTCCGAGCGACATGTCTTTTCCGACGCATCGGAATCATCCTACCTGGCATCTGCCGGCGACTGGCAGGCCACTTACGGTCGGCGGCGAAGGATCGGCAGTGTGCCCGACCTGTCGAGAGCGACTGATACATCTGATTACGCTGGACGATCTTGGGAGTGAGCTGACGATGCCTCTTCCCAGACTCCGTATCGAGACCTGTGCGAATTCTCTCGAATCGACTTATTATTCCCACGACGCTGCCGGTGTGCCGACGCCGATCGCGCCTCTGCATTCGCCCTACATTGAGAGGCCTGCAAAAGCCGCCGAGAAAAGAACTGTTCGGTTGGCACCGACCCCTAAACGGTGGCTCAGGCAGTCGTACGGGATAAGCAATTCAAGGCAAAACCTGTTTCGGCTTGGTGGGCTGCCGTCATGGATTCAGGGACCGCAGTTTCCAGTCGTTCCCGGAACGGACCGGGAAATGAAATTTCTTCTTCAGTTCGATTCACTCGCCGGTTTCTTCTGGGGCAGCGGCGGCGTGCTCTACGTCTTCTGGGATGACGAGTCCCGGATCACCTGCCATGTGCCGCAATACACGTGACGAAAGCGCCTACTCCGCCGCCAGCCGGTCTGCCGTGCCGTAGGTGGCCTGGTAGCGGGCGCGCTGGCGGCTGAGCGCTACCATCGTGTTGCGCAGCAGGATCGCCACCGTGATCGGGCCGACCCCGCCCGGCACCGGCGTGATCCAGGAGGCGACTTCCTTGACGCTTTCGGTGTCGACGTCGCCAACGATGCGGCTTTCGCCGTCCGGCCCGATCTCCGAATTGATGCCGATGTCGATCACGGCAGCGCCGGGCTTCACCATGTCGGCCTTGATCAGCCGCGGCCGGCCCACGGCGACGAACAGCGCGTCGGCGCGGCGTGCGTGTGCCGCCACCGAACGCGTCATGTGGTGACAGACGGTCACCGTCGCGCCTTCGCTCATCAAAAGGAAGGCGATCGGCTTGCCGACGATCTCGGAATGGCCGACGACCACCACCTCGAGCCCCTTGAGGTCGAGGCCGGTTTCCCTGAGCAGTTCGACCGAAGCGGCGGCGGTGCAGGGCGCCAGGTCGAGCTGGTTGTAGACGATGTTGCCGATCGAGGCCGGATGCATGCCCTCGACATCCTTGAGCGGATGCACTGCCGCCTGCAGCGTCTTGATCGGAATGTGCACCGGCACCGGCCGCTGGATGATGATGCCGGTGACGCGCGGGTCGGCGTTAAGCCCGTGGATTGCCGCTTCCAGCTCGCCGGCGGTGATGTCGGCGCGAAAGCGCCTTTCCTCGAAGCCGATGCCGGCCAACCCGGCCTTGGCGCGCTGGTTGCGGACATAGACGTCGACCGCGGCGGTATCGCCGACGGTGATCGACACCAACTTGGGCGGAAAGCCTTCGGCGGTGGCGATCGCCGCGTCCTCGCGCACGCCGGCGATGATGCGTTGGGCAACCGGGCCGCCCCTGAGATAGCGGCTGTCATCGGAAAGGGACATCGGGATGGGGCCTTTATCTGGATTTTAGCCGCCACATAGCAAAGCAACCGCGAAAAGGCAGCGCGAAAAGCGAACCGCCATGCCGGTCGCGCGACGTGCCGGCGAAATCTTCCCGTCAATTCCTGCTGGCGGAAACAAAAAGGGCAGCACGGCTTGCCGCGCTGCCCTTTCGTGACTGGCCGCATCCCCACACGGCCCGTCCCCCGTTATTCAATGCTCCCGAGGCTTCTGAGCAGAATCATCGGTGAGGTCAACCGCAGATTACATCACTACAACCGTCGTGCCAACATTGACCCGCTCGTAAAGGTCGACCACGTCCTCGTTGCGCATGCGGATGCAGCCCGACGACACCGCGCCGCCGATCGTCCAGGGCTGATTGGTGCCGTGGATACGGTACTCGGTCGAGCCGAGATAGAGCGCGCGTGCGCCGAGCGGGTTTTCCATGCCGCCGGCGAGATAGGTCGGCAGATAACGGCCCTTGGCGGCTTCGCGGGCGATCATCACCGCCGGCGGCCGCCAATCCGGCCAGACGCGCTTGTTGGTGATCTTGTGGGTGCCGGACCATTCGAAGCCCGGCTTGCCGGTGCCGACGCCATAACGCCGCGCCTTACCGTTCTTCCCGACCAGATAGAGGAAATTCTCTCGCGTATCGATGACGATCGTGCCCGGCTTCTGCGGGCCGTCATAGGCGACTTCCTGCGGCAGATAGATCGGGTCGATCTGCGGCCGCATCACCATGCGCTTGGCCGGCGCCTGCACCGCTGCGGTGCGCAGCTGATCGGGTTCGGCCAGCCGCCGGTAGCGCCGTTGCGGCTGCGCCTCTTGCCGGCTCTGCCGCACGATGCCCGGCGCATGGCCGAGCTGCAGCACCCAGGGCGCCGAAAGATCTGGGCTGACCACCACCGGCGGCCTCTCGGCATAGCGGTCGTTGGCATTGGCGGCGCCGGCCGCAAGCACGGCCGCGGCGCCGAACAGTGGGAACAAGAATGTCTTCATCGCAACGCACCTTGATCGTCGAACATGCCGGGGTGCAAAGCCTCCCCGATTTCGCCGACATTGGGCGCGAAGCGGCAACCGAAACATGAATCGGAATGCGTAAAATGCCGATCTGTCAGTAAAGCTTTTGGTGTGGTTACCGCCCGGTTCAGGAATCTGGTAAAGCCGCGGTAAAGGCCGCGTCAAAACGCGTTAACGCCAAGACACGAACGGAATTCCGCCATGGATGAAAAGACAGGTCTGCTTGCCGGTCCCGACGGCATCGCCCGCTGCTTCTGGCACGGCAACCTGCCGGATTATCTGCACTACCACGACCACGAATGGGGCCGGCCGGTCGCCGACGACCGCCGCCTGTTCGAGAAGATCTGCCTCGAAGGTTTTCAGTCGGGCCTGTCCTGGCTGACCATATTGCGCAAGCGCGACAATTTCCGCGAGGCGTTTGCCGGCTTCGATGTCGACAAGATCGCCGCCTTCACCGACGCCGATGTCGAGCGCCTGCTCGGCAATGCCGGCATCATCCGTCACCGCGGCAAGATCGTTTCGACCATCAACAACGCCAAGCGCGCCCGCGAACTCATCGACGAGGCCGGCTCGCTGGCCGCCTGGTTCTGGAAGTTCGAACCCGGCCCCGACGAGCGGCCCGAGATCGTCGACCTCGCGCATTTGCGCGCCAATCCGACGACGGCCGTCTCGGTCCGCATTTCGAAAGAGCTGAAGAAGCGCGGCTGGAGCTTTGTCGGCCCGACCACCGTCTACGCCTTCATGCAGGCGATGGGGCTGGTCAACGACCATCTCGAGGGCTGCGTCTGCCGCGAGCCGGTCGAGGCGGAACGGAAAGCGTTCAAGCGGCCGAAATAGCGGCTCAGGCGCCGCCGGCGCCGGCGAGGAAAAACCCGGCAAGGATGGCCGCCAGCGCGGCGAACACCGGATAGATCACCAGCAGGCCGGTCATCAGCACGTCGCGCATCGTCGGTCCGCTGCGCTGTTGCGCCGCGATCTCGAACGGTCCGGCGATTTGCTTCGTCTTCGGCGCATAACCATCGGCCGGCCGCAGCCGGACCGAGGCGTCGCGTGCGCCGCTATCGATGATGTCGAACTTCTGTAGCGTGGCCATGGCCCCGAGCCCGGCGCGCTTATCGGCCCGGATTGTGTCGGCACGATGCCGCGCGCATGGCGCAATTGTTTCAGCTTCTTTTTCGCCTTTCCTTCTCCCCTTGTGGGAGAAGGTGGATCGGCGCGCAGCGCCGAGCCGGATGAGGGGTGTTGGACGGAGTGCCGTCATAGCCAAGCTGGAACACCCCTCATCCGACCGAGCTTCGCTCGGCCACCTTCTCCCACAAGGGGAGAAGGAGAGGCGCAAACCCTTGCCGCTCCCGGCTGCATCGGTTAGGACACCCGCGCCGTGGAAATCGGTCATTTAACCGATCCCCGGAAGCGCCACGAAACACCGAGTACCCATCCCATGGCCGACAAATCCGAAAAGATGAAAGCGCGGCTGCCGCGCGGCTTTGTCGACCGCGGCGCCGACGATCTGCGCGCCGTCGAGAAGATGATGGCGAGGATACGCTCGGTCTTTGAGCTTTACGGTTTCGAGCCGGTCGACCAGCCGCTGATCGAATACACCGATGCGCTCGGCAAATTCCTGCCCGACCAGGACCGGCCGAACGAGGGCGTGTTCTCGTTCCAGGACGATGACGACCAGTGGCTGTCGCTGCGCTACGACCTGACCGCGCCGATGGCGCGCTTTGTCGCCGAGAATTTCGAGCGCCTGCCAAAACCCTATCGCAGCTATCGCTCCGGCTGGGTGTTCCGCAACGAGAAGCCGGGCCCCGGCCGCTTCCGCCAGTTCATGCAGTTCGACGCCGACACGGTAGGCACGCCGGGTGTCGCGGCCGATGCCGAGATGGCGATGATGATGGCCGACGTGATGGAGGCGCTCGGCATCAAGCGCGGCGACTACGTCATCCGCGTCAACAATCGCAAGGTGCTCGACGGCGTGCTGGAGGCGATCGGCCTCGGCGGCGACGAGAACGCTGGCCGCCGGCTGCAGGTGCTGCGGGCGATCGACAAGCTGGACAAGCTGGGCGTCGAGGGGGTTCGTCTGCTTTTGGGCGCCGGGCGCAAGGACGAGAGCGGTGATTTTACCAAGGGTGCCGGGCTGGGTAACGCTCAAATCGATGTTGTGATCAGCTATTTCACGGTCATGGCGCAGCATGATCCCGAACAAATTGTCCAGACACTGGGATCTATCACCCCAGGGCTCAGCAATCTTGTCGAGGAAAGGAAACTCGAACATCTCGGCATAACGAATGCCTCGTTTGTTGAGGGTCTTGCAGAGTTGGAGCAGATAAGAACCATGGTCGCACAAAGCGGCTACGGTGAGGATCGCATTCGCATCGATCCCTCCGTCGTGCGTGGCCTCGAATATTACACCGGCCCGGTCTACGAGGCCGAGCTGCTGGCCGAGATCCCCAACGAGGACGGCCAGATCGTGCGCTTCGGCTCGGTTGGCGGCGGCGGACGTTATGACGGTCTCGTCTCGCGCTTTCGTGGCGAGCCGGTGCCGGCGACCGGTTTTTCGATCGGCGTCTCGCGACTGATGACGGCGCTGAAGAACCTCGGCAAGCTCGATACTTCCGATGTCATCGCGCCGGTCGTCGTGCTGACCATGGACAAGGATGCGGAAAGCCTCGGCCGCTACCAGAAGATGGTGGCCGAGCTGCGCGCCGCCGGCATCCGCTCGGAAATGTATCTCGGCGGCGCAGGCATGAAGGCGCAGCTGAAATATGCCGACCGTCGCGGCAGCCCGGTCGCTGTCATCCAGGGCGGCGACGAGCGCGCCAAGGGCGAGGTGCAGATCAAGGACCTGATCGAAGGCGCGAAAATGTCGGCCGAGATCGCCGACAACGCCGAATGGCGCGCCGCACGACCGGCGCAGGTGACCGTGGCGGAGAGTGAGCTGGTTGCCGAAGTGAAGAAGATACTGACGGCGCAGGCCGAGGAGCGGGCGCGTGGCAAGTAGGGCGCCGCTTCCTTCTCCCCTTGTGGGAGAAGGTGGCCGAGCGAAGCTCGGTCGGATGAGGGGTGTTCCAGGGAACGACGCCTCATTTCTTCCGGCACCCCTCATCCGTCTTGGCGCGTCGCGCCAATCCACCTTCTCCCGCAAGGGGAGAAGGGGAGGTGGCGTTTTATGACCTCCCGCCCCGCCATCGCATCCGACATCACCAAGCTCTTCGCCGCGCGCAACACCCATGCGGTCGAGGTCGCTGTGCTGCAGCCGGCCGATCCGTTCCTCGACATGGCCGGCGAGGATTTGCGGCGCCGTATCTTTCTCACCGAGAGCGAGACCGGGCAGACGCTTTGCCTGCGGCCGGAATTCACCATTCCGGTCTGCCTCGACCACATTGCCAGCCAGGCCGGCACGCCGCGCCGCTATTCCTATCTCGGCGAGGTGTTTCGCCAGCGCCGGGAGGGCGGCAACGAATTTTTCCAGGCCGGCATCGAGGATCTCGGCGACCGCGACACGGCCGCGGCCGACGCCCGCTCGCTGGCCGATGCGCATGCGCTGCTGTCGCTGGTGCTGCCCGGCCGGGAGCTGGCGGTGACGCTCGGCGACCAGACCATTTTCGAGGCGGTGCTGGCCGCGCTTGGCCTGCCGCGCGGCTGGCGCATGCGGCTGGCCCGCGCCTTCGGCTCGGCGCCGATGCTGGAAGCAGCCCTTGCCGACCTCGCCAATCCGCCGCGCAACAGCCAGCTCGCTGGCGCGGTCGCCGCCCTTGTCCTTGATGGCGATCTCGACGGTCTTTCGGCGCATGTCGCCGGCGGCATGGAAGAGGCTGGCCTGTCGGCAACGGCCGGGCGTTCGCCGTCCGAGATTGCGCGGCGCCTGATCGAGAAAGCCGAACTGCGCAGCGTACGGCTGTCGAACGAGGCATTCGCGGCACTAAAGAGTTTCCTGGCCATCGACGTGCCGCTCGACAGCGCCGCCGGAGCGCTCGAACGTTTTGCAGCCGATGCCGGGCTTTCACTGGGGGCTGCGCTGGAGAATTTTGCGGCCCGCGCCGCGGCCATCGAAGCCCTCGGCCTGCCGATGTCTGAAATCAGCTACGACGCCGCCTTCGGCCGGCCGCTCGACTACTACACCGGCCTCGTCTTCGAGATCGCGGCGCAGGATGGCGACCGGCCGCTCGCCGGTGGTGGCCGCTACGACCGGCTGCTGACGCTGCTCGGCGCCAAAACGCCGATCCCCGGCGTCGGTTTTTCCGTCTGGCTCGACCGCATCGAGGTGCTGCGGGAGACGGCGCCATGATCACGCTGGCGCTGCCGTCGAAGGGCCGGCTCAAGGAGCAGGCGCTGGAGGTGCTGGCCAAGGCCGGGCTTGCCGTCAGCCTGCCCGGCGACGAGCGCAAATATCGCGCCCGCATCGACGGCCTTGACGGCGTCGAGATAGCGTTCCTGTCGGCCTCGGAGATATCAGGCGAAATCGGCCAGGGCTCGGTCGATCTCGGCATCACCGGCGAGGACCTTTTGCGCGAAAACCTCGCCGATTGCGAGGCGCGCGCCGAAATCATCGCCCGCCTCGGTTTCGGCAATGCCGATGTCGTCGTCGCCGTGCCCGACATCTGGCTCGATGTCGACACCATGGCCGACCTCGACGACGTCGCCGCCGATTTCCGCCAGCGCCACGGCCGCCGGCTCAGGATCGCCACCAAATACTGGCGCCTGACCCAGCAGTTCTTTTCGCAAAAGCACGGCATCCAGGTCTACCGCATCGTCGAAAGCCTCGGCGCCACCGAAGGCGCGCCGGCAGCCGGATTGGCCGATATCGTCGTCGACATCACCACGTCAGGCGCGACGCTGCGCGCCAACCATCTCAAGGTGCTGGCCGATGGGCTCATCCTGCGCTCGCAGGCCTGTCTCGTCGCGTCGAGGAAGCAGCGCGCTGTGGCCGACGAGGCGACTTTGCGCGATATTGCGGCCAGGATGGCATCGGTGAATTCAGGCTGACGTCGCCAATCTCCCCCCTTGAGGGGGAGATGTCGCCGAAGGCGACAGAGGGGGTCGGTACGTCTTGACGCGACTCTCCTAACGGACAGAACAGGCAGGTGCTCCACGCGAGACGACCCCCTCTGGCCTGCCGGCCATCTCCCCCTCAAGGAGGGAGATTGGCAGCTTGGCCGCTGGCACCAACCTGAAGCGATTTTCTTGGCGTACAGCAATTTTGTTCTTGCTTTGTGCCGGCAGCTATGCTACTAATTTCGCTATGGTGCCAATTGGCCCCGAAGACCCGCCCGCCGAGGCGGGTTTTTTATTTTCGGCCCTTACAGGCGAGTTCCCACCCAGCCCTGCCATCGGCGGGATTTCCACCACCCCGCTGGGCTGATAGGCTCGTTCTGTCTGCGGAGGACACGGCGATGCCGATCAATCTCGACGAGTTGAAGAATGCCAGCAATTTGCGCTCCAGGCGCGATGGCGGTTCGTTCATTGCGCCGGTCGACGGCACGGCGCATGTCTCGGGGGAGCGCAGCGTGCCGCTGCTCAACCTGACGATCCCGGCGCTGTTTGCCGATACGGTCGGCAAATACGGCACGCTCGATGCCGCCGTCTTCGTCGAGCAGGACAAGCGCTTTACCTGGGAGGAACTGTCGGAGACGGTCGATGCGCTGGCCGCCGGCTTCCTGGCGCTCGGCCTCGAGAAAGGCGATCGCGTCGGCATCTGGTCGCCGAACCGCTGGGAATGGCTGGTGACGCAATTCGCCACCGCCCGCATCGGCCTGATCCTGGTCAATATCAACCCGGCCTATCGGCTGGTCGAGCTGGAATATGCCTTGAACAAGGTCGGTTGCAAGGCGCTGGTCACCGCCGCCACATTCAAGAGTTCCGACTATCTCGGCATGATCGAGACGCTGGCGCCGGAGATCGCCAAGGCCACCCCCGGCAAGCTCGACGCCAACAAGCTGCCGGCACTGAAGACAGTCATCCGCATGGACGAGGAGAATTCGCCGGGCATGTTCAATTTCGCCGACGTGCTGGCGATGGCCGGGCGCGACGAGCATGACCGGCTCGACCGCATCTCCGACGGGCTGAAACCCGACGATGCCATCAACATCCAGTTCACCAGCGGCACGACCGGCGCGCCCAAGGGCGCGACGCTGACCCACAACAACATCGTCAACAACGGCAATTTCGTCACCTCGGCGATCCGGCTCACCGTCGACGACCTGCTGTGCATCCCGGTGCCGCTCTATCATTGCTTCGGCATGTCGATGGGCACGATGGGCTGCGTCACCAAGGGCGCGACCATGGTTTTCCCGAGCGAGGGGTTCGATGCGGGCGCCACCCTAAAGGCGGTGGCAACGGAACGCTGCACCGCGCTTTACGGCGTGCCGACCATGTTCGTCGGCCTGCTCGACCATCCGGATTTCGCCTCCTTCGATCTCACCAGCCTGCGCACCGGCATCATGGCCGGCTCGCCATGCCCGATCGAGGTGATGAAGAAGGTGGTGTCGCTGATGCATATGGCTGAGGTGACCATCGCCTACGGAATGACCGAGACCAGCCCGGTCTCGTTCCAGAGCAGCGTCGACGATCCCCTGGAAAAGCGCGTCTCCACCGTCGGCCGCGTCCATCCGCATGTCGAGGTCAAGGCCATCGACGCCGAAGGCGCCACCGTCGCGGTCGGCGCGCCGGGCGAGCTCTGCACGCGCGGCTATTCCGTGATGAAGGGCTATTGGGACGACGAGCAGAAGACCCGCGAGGCCATCGACGCCGACGGCTGGATGCACACCGGCGACCTCGCCACCATCGATGCCGAGGGCTATTGCAACATCGTCGGCCGGGTCAAGGACATGGTCATCCGCGGCGGCGAGAACGTCTATCCGCGCGAGGTCGAGGAGTTCCTCTATCGCCACCCCAAGGTCAAGGAGGTGCAGGTGTTCGGCATTCCCGACCCGAAATACGGCGAGGAGCTGTGCGCCTGGATCGTGCTCAAGCCCGGCCAGATCACCACGGAGCAGGAGATCAAGGCTTTCTGCGCTGGCCAGATCGCCCATTTCAAGATCCCGCGCTACATCCGCTTCCGCACCGAATTGCCGATGACGGTGACCGGCAAGCCGCAGAAATTCCTGATGCGCCAGGCGATGATCGACGAGCTGGGATTGGTGACGCAGAAGACGGCGTGAAAAGGCTTCCGTTTGTATCTACGCGTGACGGAGGCGTTGTTTGGGCAACATATTTGAGGGGTGTTCCATGCGGATTGGATTAGGCGTGCTTTTCCTGGCAACTCAGCTGGCAGCCACCGCGGTGCTGGCGCAGACGGCGGCCGAGCGTGAGGCCTGCCAAGCAGATTACCAGAGATTGTGCAAGGGCGTGTTGCCGGGCGGTGGCCGCGTCGTCAAATGCCTGGCCGGTCACATGAGCGAGCTGACGCCCGAATGCAAGAAGGTCGTCAAGGCCAACACGCCCGGCTAGCGCGCGAGCTTCCTGCGGGTGCGATTGTCCTTCCCTTGTGGGGAGGGGCTAGGGGGTGGGGTACGTACGCTGCGATGGCGTCATGACCTGTCATACGCGATTTCTCTGGATGGTCGCGGTGCGCAACAGTGGTTGCAAATCGCCCTTCCACGGGATTTGCGGGAAGGCAAGAAGGTGACAATGAGTGGTTTCGCAAGATCGGCGATTTCCTACGGTATGCCGTTGGCCGCGCTGGCGATGGCTGTCGCGGTCAGGGCCAGCGGGGTGTCGGTCGACGAAGGGTCGCTGGGCACCAGGATATTTATCGGCGCGCTGTCGAGCGCGATCATGTTCATCACCATTTTCGTGGTGCTCGACCACGCCGAGGCGGTGGCCCGGCGGGTAGGCGAGCCGTACGGCACGTTGGTGCTGACCATCGCGGTGACGGCAATCGAAGTGTCGATCATCGTTTCCATCATGCTGCACGGCGCGAACAACCCGACGCTTGCCCGCGAATCCGTATTCTCGACGGTGATGATCACCTCCACCGGCGTCATCGGCATGTGCCTGACGTTTGGCGGCTGGCGCCATCGCAAGCAGGCGATCGTCCGGCAAGGGACCAGCGCCTATCTGGCGGTGCTGGTCGCGCTCAGCGTCATGACGCTCATTCTGCCGACCTACACGCGAACCACCGATCCTGGCACGTTCTCGGCCGCGCAACTTGGCTTCGTCAGCGTCCTTTCAGTGCTGCTCTATGCCGGTTTTCTGTTCGCGCAAACTGTCCGCCACCGCGACGATTTCATCGACGGGCAAGCACACGGCGCCGCAGTGCGAACCGACGCTCACGAAAGCGTCGCCGCGGGCGCTGTTCTCCTGCTGATCGGGCTGATCGGCATCGTCATGCTGGCCGAACAGGTCGCAGCCAGCGTCGAAGATGCGCTCGTCGCCTACCAGGTGCCGCAGGCCGACGCCATTGTCGGCGCAATGATCGCCGCGCTGGTTCTGATGCCGGAGGCCATTTCGGCGGTTCGTGCCGCACTCAACAACGAGCTGCAGCGCGGCCTGAACGTCGCGATGGGCTCGGCCTGCGCGACAATCGGTTTGACAATACCGGCAATCGCCGCCGCCAGCCTGCTAACCGGAAGAGGCCTGACCCTGGGCCTGCCGGCGACCGACACGGTACTTTTGGTTCTGGCGCTTTTCATCTGCAATGTGAGCTTTAGCACGGAGAGGACGACGTTCCTGACCGGCTTGGTCCATCTGGTGGTGTTTTTTACTTGGGTGTTTTTGATATTTGTGCCGTGAGGGGGTGGGGCGGATGGGCCAGGAAACCACTATCGACAGGTTTTCGAACGAGCGGTCATCAGTTTCCGCACCGAGTTGCGAAGTAGGCAAGCCGCAGAAGTTCCGGATGAGGCGATGGTCGAGAATTGAGAGTGGTGACAGCAAAGACGGCTTGAGGGGTGGGCGCCAATTTGTATCCTTTGCGCCGTGGGCGGACGCTTAGCACCAAGGCCTTGAACGTCTCGATCTGCAGCCGATAGCGGAATGGCGGCTTTAACGTTTGAAGAAGGATTGCGGACTTTCAGCCCGACGGGACCAAGGTCTGCTCCCGGGTCTAGCCGTCCGGTCTCAATGGCGTCCCGGACTGCCCGGTGGATCTGCGTTGCCAGTGGCGGGTGGCGGGGCAGCCACAGGGTGGACATTTCAGCCCACATGGAAAATGATCATGTTGCCATGCACAACACTGCAGTGCTCTGATCTCGACGAAAAGCCTGAGCGTAGAAGCGGATCAACCGACCTCCGGGTCCAGCGAGCGAGGACGCAAATGGACACCCCAGAGAATGGGCAATTGCATCGCGACGCGGGCGGGCGACCCTGTCGATCGGCCGGCTGGCTTCCCCGCGCCGCCGTGTCGGCGGCATTCCTGCTCGGCATGGCTTTCAGCAGCACTGCGTTTGCGCAGGACCAGCAGCTACCCGTGGTGACAGCGGCCAAGCCGGTGGTCCGTGAAATCGTCGAAGACGACGAGTTCGTCGGGCGCTTCGAAGCCGTCGACCAGGTCGCCATCCGTTCGCGCGTCAGCGGCTATCTGGACAAGGTCAGCTTCCAGGACGGCGCACTGGTCAACAAGGGCGACCTGCTCTTCACCATCGACGAGCGTCCGTACCAGGCGGCTTATGATGCTGCCAAGTCGCAAGTGGACGTCGCCAAGAGTCTGCTCGAATTCTCCAAGATGCAGCTGGATCGCGCCGACGAACTCGCCAAGACCGGCAATATCTCAACCGCGACGGTCGACGACCGACGGCGGGAATACCTTTCGGCGCAGGCGCAGATGCAGGGCGCGACGGCTGCGCTGACGACGGCCAGCCTGAACATGGAATTCACTGAGATCAAGGCGCCCTTGTCCGGCCGCATCGACCGCCGGCTGGTGTCGGTCGGCAACCTCGTGCAGCCGGATTCGACCTTGCTGACGACCATCGTTACGCGCGATCCGATCGACTTCTATTTCGACGTCGATGAGCGCCTGTATTTCAGCTATGCCCGCGACGCGAAGGAGCGCGGCGGCAGCATGCAGGAAGGCGCCGGCGGGCTCGAGGTGGTGGTTCGCGTCGCCGACCGCGCGGAGGCGGTATTCAAAGGCAAGCTCGATTTTGCCGAGAACCGGATCGACAACGCGACCGGCACCATGCGGGTGCGTGCAAGGTTTCCCAACGCCGATGGCATTCTCCAGCCAGGCATGTTCGGGCGCATCAACGTGCCGGGGTCGCTGCCGCATAGCGGCGTGCTGGTGCCCGACGAGGCGATCGGCGCCGATCAGGATCGCCGCATCGTGTTCCTGGTGGATGAGGCCGGGATGGTGTCGGCGAAGCCCGTGCGCACCGGCCCGCTTCTCGACGGCTACCGGGTCATCCGCCAGGGCCTGACCGGCGACGAGACAATCATCGTCAAAGGGCTGATGCACGCCAGGCCCGGCACCAAGGTGAAGGTCGAGATGGTGACGTTGCCGCCCAAGGCCGAGACCGCCGAGTTGCAGCAATGAGGTTCGCACATTTCTTCGTCGACCGTCCGATCTTCGCATCGGTCGTTTCGATCGTCCTGCTGATCCTCGGCGGGATTGCTTATACCCAACTGCCGGTCGCGCAATATCCCGAGATCGCGCCGCCGACCATCGTCGTTCGCGCGCAGTATCCGGGTGCTGACGCCGAGACGGTCGCAGCGACGGTGGCAACGCCGATCGAGCAGGAGATCAACGGCGTCGAGGGCATGCTCTACATGTCGTCCTATTCGTCGGGCGACGGGGCGATGGCGCTGACCATCACCTTCAAGCTGGGCACCGATCTCGACCAGGCTCAGGTGCTGGTGCAGAACCGCGTGTCGGTCGCCGAGCCGCGCCTGCCCGAAGAAGTCCGCCGCCTCGGCATCACCACCACCAAGAGCTCGCCCGACCTGATGATGGTCGTGCACATGCTGTCGCCCGACAATACGTACGACCAGCTCTACGTCTCGAACTACGCCCGCTCGCGGGTGCGCGACATACTGCTCAGACTAGACGGCGTCGGCGACCTCATCATCTTCGGCGAACGCGAATATTCGCTGCGCATCTGGCTCGATCCGGAAAAACTGTCCGCCCTGGGGATGACCTCGGGCGATGTGGTGCAGGCGCTGCGCGACCAGAACGTCCAGGTGTCGGGCGGCTCGATCGGCGCGCCGCCGACCAGCACCGGCACGGCGTTCCAGTACACGGTCACCACGCAAGGCCGCTTCAACGACGCACGCGACTTCCGATACGTGATCGTCAAATCGACCGACGACGGCCGCCTGATCTCGCTGCAGGACGTGGCGCGCATCGAGCTCGGCGCCAAGGATTACGTCACCAACTCCTATCTCAACGGCAAACCGGCGGTGGCGCTCGCCATCTTCCAGCGGCCGGGCACCAATGCGCTCGCCGCAGCCGCGGAGATCCAGGACAAGATGAAGGAGCTTTCCCGCGACTTCCCGAAGGGGTTGAGCTACGACATCGTCTACAATCCGACCGAGTTCGTCGCCGAGTCGATCCAGGAGGTCTACAAGACGATTCTCGAGGCGATGCTGCTGGTCATCATCGTCATCATCGTCTTCCTGCAATCGTGGCGCATGGCGATCGTGCCGATCGTGGCGATCCCCGTGTCGCTGATCGGCACGCTGGCGGTGCTTTACGCCGCCGGCTTCTCGCTCAACATGCTGACGCTGTTCGGCCTAGTTCTGGCGATCGGCATCGTCGTCGACGATGCGATCGTCGTGGTCGAAAACGTCGAGCGCAATATCGCCAGAGGGCTGGCGCCCAATCCGGCGTCGCACCTGACCATGGACGAAGTCGGAACGGCCGTCATCGCGATCTCGCTGGTGCTGATAGCCGTGTTCGTACCGACAGCCTTCATCCCCGGCATTTCTGGGCAGTTCTATCTGCAGTTTGCGATCACCATCGCGGTGTCGACGGCGATCTCGGCATTCAATTCGCTGACGCTTTCGCCGGCGCTGGCCGCACTGCTGTTCAAGCCGCATCACGCCGCGGCGGCGCCGCCGCGCTTTTTCCTGGCGCGGTTCGGACGGGCGCTCGCCGACGGCTTCAATCGCGGCTTCGACAGGGTCGCCCATTGGTATTCGAGCATCATCCGCGTGCTGGTCGGCTCGTGGATAACGATCGCCGCCATGCTGGCCGTTTTCGCGGCCCTCATCTACGCCACGGTCTACATGGTGCAGTCGGTGCCGCGCGGTTTCATTCCGTCGCTTGACCAGGGCTATGCGATCGTCGTCATCCAGTTGCCGGACGGCGCTTCGCTGTCGAGGACCGATGCGGTCATTCAGCAGGCGTCGCAGATCATCCAGAAAACGCCAGGCGTCGACTACGCAGTCGCCTTCGCCGGCTTCTCCGGCGCGACCTTCACCAACGCCAGCAACGCGGGCGTGATCTTCGCCAGGTTCAAGCCGTTTGACGAGCGACTAAAAGCCGGCCAGTCGGCGACCCAGGTCATCGGCAATCTGTTCGGCAGCCTGCAAAGCATCAAGGAAGCCTTCATTATCGCACTGCCGCCGCCGCCGATCCGCGGCGTCGGCAATGCCGGCGGCTTCAAGCTGCAGATCCAGGAGCGCAACAGCGCCGACATGCGGCAGATCCTGGCGCTTGCCAACGAAATCGCCGGCAAGGCCAACAAGACGCCGGGGCTGACGGGCGTGTTCACCACGTTCTCCGCGTCGAGCCCGCAATTCTTCCTGGCGATCGATCGCGACAAGGCGCGCATCCTGAACGTGCCGATCCCCAACATCTTCGAGGCGCTGTCGATCAATTTGGGCACCGCCTACGTCAACGACTTCAACGCTTTCGGGCGCGTCTACCAGGTGCGGGCGCAGGCCGACCAGGCGTTCCGTCTCGATCGCGCCGACATCTTGAAACTGAAGGTGCGCTCGGCGACCGGCGCGCTGGTTCCGCTCGGCACGTTGGTCGAGATCCGCGACGTCACCGGCCCGGCGCTGGTCCAGCGCTACAACATGTACGTTTCGGTGCCGTTGCAGGGCAACGCCGCGCCCGGCGTTTCCACGGGCGACGCGCTGGCATTGATGGAAGGGATCACGGCAAAGACGCTGCCGGCCGGTACCTCCTATGAATGGACCGAGCTCGCCTATCAGGAGCGCAACACCGGCAATGCCGCTGTCTATATCTTCGGACTGTCGGTGTTGTTCGTGTTCCTGGCGCTGGCGGCGCAATATGAAAGCTGGGTGCTGCCGTTCGCCATTGTGCTGGTGGTGCCGCTCGGCGTGCTCGCGGCGTTGCTCGGCGTGTCGTTCCGAGGGCTGGACAACAACATCCTCGTGCAGATCGGCCTCATCGTGCTAATCGGGCTTGCCGCCAAGAACGCGATCCTGATCGTCGAATTCGCGCGGCAGGCGCAGGAACGCGGGCTGTCGGCCGCCGAGGCTGCCGTCGAAGCCTGCCGGCTCAGGCTGCGGCCGATCCTGATGACCGCTTTCTCGTTCATCCTCGGCGTCGTGCCGCTGATGATCGCAACGGGCCCGGGCGCAGAAATGCGCCAGTCGCTCGGCACCGCGGTATTCTCCGGCATGCTCGGCGTCACCTTCGTCGGCCTGTTCCTGACGCCGGTGTTCTACGTCACGCTCAGGTCGCTGTTTTCACGGCGCAAGCCCCGTGCCGAGGCCGAGCCTTCGGGGCCGGCAGAGGCGCCATCGGAGACGGCCGCCGAGTAGGGTTACGAATTCGCCGCGTCGGGCGCGGCTTATCACTCCAGAAAATCGGCGCGGCGCGGCAACGGCCACGATCTGCGCGACCTCGGCGTCGAGGTGCGGCGGAGACCCTGCTCGGTCTGATCCAGCCTAACAGCCGCATCCAGCTCAGCGAGACGATGCCGGGCGGCGAGGCCAATGCGATCTTCTATCTGGTCGACCGGGCGGGACTTGAGGGCGCAACCGCGACCTCCGGAGTCCTCGCTTGCGATGTCTGCTTTCAGGACGCGGAGAAGCTGATCTCTACGGCCGAGATCGGGCGCGAAGCGGTCATCCACGATCTTCAGGTTTTGACCCAGGACGGCCTTTCCCCGGTAGTGAGCGGGAAGGGCGCGGTCGTCGAGCGAGTGTCAGCCGCCTATTTCCGCAGCCCATTAATGTGCAACTTGGGAAGCTGCTGACATCAATTCCTCCGGATTCGGCGCCTTGACGGTATTGAGGCCAGCCTCCAGAACTTCAGTGAAGCTCCAGCGTACAATACCGCCTCGGTCGATGAGAAACTGACCAACCAGCAGCTCCTTAGCGGAAGCCATCATCTGCTGATCGGCTTCCGTAATCTCATACCCCTCCTTCTTGTTGAGCAACTCGTTTATTGCGATGGGGTCCATAGGCTCGGGCAACTCACCCGGGAGATCGATACGGATCCCCATGACCTTGTCCATCCCGATCTCGCGCAAGCCGAAGGCACGGTGCGAGGCCCGCTCCGGGTCGGACGCGGCGAGAAGATCGGGTGTCGGATGGTAACGGAAATAGAGCCGTGCGCGCTCTACCGGCGTATTGACGACCGCCAGGCATTCGACGCCTTTCTCAGCCAGAGCCGGCTTGAGTTGCGCCATTGCCGCGACATTGCGCCGGCAGAACGCACAGTGCAGGCCTCGAAACAAGCCGATCAACAATGGGCTACGACCTCGAAAATCAGTGAGCGCGATTTTGCCTTCGCGGGAGATCGCATCGAGAATAATATTCGGCGCGCGGTCGCCCGGCTGCAGCGGGCGTTCGACATTACTCGTGGACATGGACAACCTCCTCGCCCCGGATAAGCACACTCAGCCATCCGGAGTTGAGTCCGTGCTGGGGGACGCCAGGGCAAAAATTGCTTTCGACCTTTGCCATATTGCCGAGGTCGAGATTACGCGCGTTGCAGGTGCATCATAACACGAAAAAAGCCTCTGCGGGTCGCCCGTTTCGCGAGCTGTCGCGAGCGCTGTGGTAAAACAGTGTATCGTCTCATCCGTGCCATGGGACGACACAGCGGCGGGACCGATTGGATCTTCACATGCTTGCGGTGTTCAAGTCTTGAAACTTGGGCGGCTTCGATGTGCCCGGACGTCAAATGCCGACCGCACAGATCGCAGATCTCTGCCCTCAGCGGAACCGAGCGCCGTGCAGCCGGTTAATCGGCATGAAGCCACCACCAATCCAAGGCAGCATCATGAGCATTCTGCAAACCACGAAGAAAGCCGTCGAGCAGGTCACCGGTGCCGCCAGACCGGGCCGGCGAGAGGTCGCCGATCTTCTCCGGCCGCGCAAAGCGAATGAATTTCGGTTCTGGGATGATGGCCTTGTGCCCAACCATCCGTTCTGGCCGCTTGTCGTCTATCGCGGCGCCGTGAAGCTGCCCGAGGAATTCGATCCTGCGGCTGTCATGGAGGCGCTTTTCGAGGCAAATGGCTGGGGCGATAGCTGGCGCAACGGCATCTACGACTACGTCCACTACCATTCGCGGATACACGAGGTGCTCGGCGTCGCGCGCGGGACGGCGAAAGTCCGCTTTGGCGGCAACAAGGGACGAACGCTCCCCCTGAAGGCCGGCGACGTCGCGGTGCTTCCGGCCGGCACCGGGCACCAGCGTCTTTCCGCGTCCGACGATTTTCTGGTTGTCGGCGCCTATCCTCCATCCGGCACCTATGACCTGTGTACGACCGCCGCCGACCATGCCAAGGCAGTCGTCACGATCCCCAGGGTTGGCCGTCCGCGCAAGGACCCTGTCTATGGAAGCAACGGCCCGTTGCTCGCAGCCTGGGAAAAGGATTGAAGCCGTTCCTTTCTTGCGAGTTGGCTTCGGGGCTAAAACCGGATCCTTGACCCGCCGCTCTACGCTGCCAGCACCGCCGCATCCAGCCCGCGGATGATCTTGGCCAGTTCGACGCATTCGTCGTGGCGCACCTTGTTGCGCCGCCAGGCGAGGCAGATCGTGCGCTGCGGCATCGGTTCCTGGAACGGCACGATCTTCAAATCGGGGATAGTGCTGGCTGGCCCGGCCGCCATCTCGGGGATGAGCGTGACGCCGAGCCCATGCGCCACCATCTGTAAGAGCGTCGTCAGGCTGGTCGCGCCGTAGCTTGCCATCGCCACCGGCCGCACGCTGCCGCAGACGGCGAGCGCCTGTTCGCGCAGGCAATGGCCTTCCTCCAGCAGCATCAGCCGCTCCAGCGCCGGGCTTTCCGGCGGCACCGGCGGCGAGGCGAAGGCGGGGTCGCCGGCCGGCACGGCAAGGAAGAACCGGTCGGAGAAAAGTTCCTCGGTGACCAGGCCGGGGTAATCGAGGGGCAGTGCCGCGACGAAGGCGTCGAGCTTCCCCGAACTGGTGTCCTCGACCAGCGACGCGGTCACCGCCTCGCGCAGTTCCAGCTGCAAGGCCGGGAAATGCCGTTTCAGCTCCGGCAGCACATGCGGCAGCAGATAGGGCGCCACCGTCGGGATGATGCCGAGCCGGAAGCGGCCTTCCAGCGCCGGGCGGCCGCGCCGGGCCGTCGCCTCGACGTCGCGGACGTCGGCAAGAATGCGCTCGATGCGCGGCAGCAGGACCTGCGCTTCGTCGGTCATGCGCACCGATTTGCCGCCGCGCTCGAACAGACGGCAATTGAGCCGCAGCTCCATCTCGGCGATCTGCGCGGACAGCGCCGGCTGGCTGACGCCGGCGAGTTTTGCGGCACGGCCGAAATGCAGCGTCTGCGCCAGCGCCTCGAAATAATGCATCTGCCGGACGGTCAAACCGATCATAAGGAAAACCTATCAGAATAAACAGCAAAGGCAATTTGTCTTTATCGGCTGGGCGGGCTAGTCTGGAACCATTCCAGAATGGCGCGGCCGCTGGCCCTGCCCGGAAAATCAACAAAATCCCGGAAAATCAACAAATCGGAGGCAAAGATGGACGCGAAAACCGACGACAACAGCGCCGGCAAATGCCCGGTCCCACATGGATCGGCCAGGAGGAGCAACCGTGACTGGTGGCCGAACCAGCTCGACCTTGCCGTCCTCCATCAGCAGTCCAGCCTCTCGGACCCGATGGACGAGGACTTCGACTACGCCAAGGAATTCAAGAGCCTCGATCTCGATGCGGTGATCAGGGATCTGCACCAGGTGATGACCGATTCGCAGGATTGGTGGCCGGCCGATTTCGGCCATTACGGCCCGCTCTTCATCCGCATGGCCTGGCACAGCGCCGGTACCTATCGCATCGGCGACGGCCGTGGCGGCGCCGGCGCCGGCCAGCAGCGTTTCGCGCCGCTCAACAGCTGGCCGGACAACGCCAATCTCGACAAGGCGCGCCGGCTGCTGTGGCCGGTCAAGCAGAAATACGGCAGGAAGATCTCCTGGGCCGACCTGTTGATCCTCACCGGCAACGTCGCGCTGGAATCGATGGGCTTCAAGACGTTCGGCTTCGCCGGCGGCCGCGCCGATGTCTGGGAGCCGGAGCAGGACGTCGACTGGGGATCGGAAACCAAGTGGCTCGCCGACGAGCGCTATTCCGGCGACCGCGAACTTCACGGCCATCTCGGCGCCGTGCAGATGGGGCTGATCTACGTCAACCCGGAAGGGCCGAACGGCACGCCCGATCCATTGGCCGCGGCGCGCGATATCCGCGAGACCTTCGCCCGCATGGCCATGAACGACGAGGAAACCGTGGCGCTCATCGCCGGCGGTCACACCTTCGGCAAGACCCACGGCGCCGGTGATGCATCGCTGGTCGGGGCGGAGCCGGAAGGCGCCGGCATCGAGGCGCAGGGCCTCGGCTGGTCGAGCAAGCATGCCACCGGCATTGCCGGCGACGCCATCACCTCGGGCCTCGAGGTGACCTGGACCACGACGCCGACCAAGTGGAGCAACAACTTCTTCGACAATCTGTTCAACTACGAATGGGAACTGACCAAGAGCCCGGCCGGCGCCCAGCAGTGGACGCCGAAGGGCGGCGCCGGTGCAGGCTCCGTGCCGGACGCGCACGATCCGTCGAAGCGCCGCGCGCCGGCGATGCTGACCACCGACCTCGCTTTGCGCGTCGACCCGGCCTACGAGAAGATCTCGCGGCGCTTCCATCAGAATCCTGATCAGTTCGCCGATGCCTTCGCGCGCGCCTGGTTCAAGCTGACCCATCGCGACATGGGTCCGGCCGTCCGCTATCTCGGGCCGCTCGTGCCGAAGGAAGAGCTGATCTGGCAGGACCCGATACCGGCAATCGACCACGAGCTGGTCAGCGAACAGGACATCGCCTCGCTGAAGGCGAAGATCCTGGCCTCCGGCCTGTCCGTTTCCGAACTGGTCTCGACCGCCTGGGCCTCGGCCTCGACTTTCCGCGGCTCCGACAAGCGCGGCGGCGCCAACGGCGCCCGCATCCGCCTGGCGCCGCAGAAGGATTGGGAGGTCAACCAGCCGGCGCAGCTGGCCAAGGTGCTCGAGACACTCGAAGGCATCCAGAAGGGCTTCAATAACTCGCAGTCCGGCGGCAAGAAGATCTCGCTTGCCGACCTGATCGTTCTCGGCGGCGTCGCCGCGGTCGAGAAGGCGGCCAAGGACGGCGGCCATGACGTGCAGGTTCCTTTCACGCCGGGCCGCATGGACGCCTCGCAGGAACAGACGGATATCCAGTCCTTCGCCGCGCTCGAGCCGAAAGTCGATGGCTTCCGCAATTATGTCAGGGGTAAGCCGCCGATGTCGGTCGAGGCGATGCTGGTCGACCGGGCGCAGCTGCTGACCTTGACGGCGCCGGAGATGACGGTGCTCGTCGGCGGGTTGCGGGTGCTCGGCGCCAACACCGGCCAATCGAAGCACGGCGTGTTCACCGACAGGCCGGGCACGTTGACCAACGATTTCTTCGTCAACCTGCTCTCCATGAACACGGTCTGGGATCCGGCCGCCGGTTCCGATGAAGTCTACGAGGCGCGCGACCGCAAGACCAAGACGGTCAGGTGGACCGGCACCCGCGCCGACCTGATCTTCGGCTCGCACGCGCAATTGCGTGCGCTTGCCGAGGTCTACGGATCGGTCGACGCCGGGCAGAAGTTCGTCAGGGATTTCGCCGCCGCCTGGACCAAGGTGATGAACGCCGACCGTTTTGACCTCGCGGCCTGATCCGGGCGCACGACTTCTCGATGCAACGAAAAAGGCGCGGGCCTTGACCCGCGCCTTTTCCATGAAGCCTTCGAAAGTCAGTCTTTCTCGAAGATACCGGCCTTGGCGACCACGCCGGCAATGGCGCCGCCGATCAGCGGCGCGACGATGAACAGCCACAGCTGGCCGATCGCCGCAGTTCCCGAAAACAGCGCCGGTCCGATCGAACGGGCCGGGTTGAGCGACGTGCCGGTCACCGGAATGATGGCGAAGTGCAGTCCGGCCAGCGTCAGGCCGATGACCAGGCCGGCGAAGGCCGTGGTGTGCTTGGCGTTAGTGACGCCGAGGATCACCGTGACGAAGGTGAAGGTGCCGATCAGCTCCCACAGGAAGGCCGAGCTGACGCCCCATTTCGTCACATCCCAGCCATTGGCGCCGAAGCCGCCGGTGTGGCCGCCGACCTGTCCGGAGACGATGATCCACAGCGCCAGCGACGCGATGATGGCGCCGATGACCTGCGCGATCCAATAGGGAATGACGTCCCTGGCCGGCATCCGCCCGGCGAGGAACACACCGAGCGTCACCGCCGGATTGAGATGCGCGCCCGAAATCGGGCCGATCGCGTAAGCGGCCGCTATCAGGCCAATGCCGAACGCCAGACCGATACCTTCCTGGCCAAGCGGCAGCGCGCCGCCGAAGCCGCCCGTCACCACCGAAGCCGTGCCGATGAACACCAATAGAAACGTGCCTAGAACTTCCGCCAGATAAGTTTTCATTGCCCTCTCCTCGTATCGACCCGCGGCTCCGCTTTTTCTGCGACGCGAATCACCGCGCAAAGAGTATTCGCAACCGCAAAACTTGCAAAGCAGAGCAGTTTCGCAAGCCGCTATGCTTGTGAGCGCCGGACACGAACATTAGAGACTTGTAATATATTGATCGAATTGTTTGGTTCCGCATGCCGGCGCCCGCTTGGTGGCGGCGGCTCGCGATGCACCAATCCACATTCGCCACCCTCCGCATGGATCGTCTCGCCGTCGGCGAAACAGAACTGTTTCAATCAGGGCACGAAAAGCTCTAAGAGCAGGGCCGGAATTAATTTGCTGAGTAATGGAAGACGACAATGAGACTGGGCGGGCGGCTGGCGGCAGCCATCGAAGTGCTTGACGACATTGGCCGGCGCCACCGGCCGGTGGCCGATGCGCTGAAGGACTGGGGCCTGTCGCACCGCTTCGCCGGTGGCGGCGACCGCGCCGCGATCGGCAACATCGTCTACGACGCGCTGCGCCGCAAGCGCTCGGCCGGCTGGCTGTTGGGCGAAGACACACCGCGCGCCATCGGCTTCGGCGCGCTGCTGCTCGAATGGGGCCAGACGGCGCAGTCGCTGAACGAGGCGCTCGAGGGCGACAAGTTTGCGCCGCCGCTGCTTACCGCCGACGAACTGACAACGCTTGCGGCTCGCCGGCTTGCCGATGCGCCGCCGGCTGTCAGGGCAGACGTCCCCGACTGGTGCATGCCGCTGTTCGAACGGGCGTTCGGCACGGCCTGGGTGGAAGAGGGTGCCGCGCTGGCGACACGCCCGCCGCTCGACCTCAGGGTCAACACGCTGAAGGCCGATCGCGGCAAGGTGCTGGCGGAATTGGCGGAGACCGGCGCCAAGCCTGCGCGGATCGCGCCGCACGGTATCCGCATCCCGCCGATCGAAGGCGACGGCAGGCACCCGAACGTGCAGGCCGAGCCGGCCTTCCAGAAAGGCTGGTTCGAAGTTCAGGACGAGGGTTCGCAGATTGCGGCCGAACTGGCCGGCGCCGAACCTGGAATGCAGGTGCTCGATTTTTGCGCCGGCGCCGGCGGCAAGACGCTGGCGCTGTCCGCGGCGATGGACAATCGCGGCCAGATCTTCGCCCACGATGCGGAGAAGGCAAGGCTGGCGCCGATCTTCGACCGCATCCGCCGTTCGGAAAACCGCAATGTGCAGATCGTCACCAGGCCGGCCGAACTGCCGCCGCTCGGCAAGCACATGGATATCGTCCTGATCGATGCGCCCTGCACCGGCAGCGGCACCTGGCGGCGCCGGCCGGATGCCAAATGGCGGCTGACGCAAAGACAGCTCGACGCCCGCAAGGGCGAGCAGGAGACGATACTCGATGCCGCCAGGGACTTCGTCAAACCCGGCGGCCTGCTGGTCTACATCACCTGTTCGGTGTTCGACGAGGAGAATGGCGACCAGGTTTCGGCCTTCCGGGACCGCCATCCCGGTTTTGTCCCGCTCGATCACCGCCAGCTTTGGGACAGCCGTTTTGCGGGCCACGAAGCGGCAATGCGGATAGGCGCCGCGGGCGGCATTTCGCTGTCGCCGTTGCTGAGCGGCACCGACGGCTTTTACTTCTGCGCGCTGCGGCGGGCCGGCTGAATCGTTGCCATCGATACAGGGCTAAGCCGAATGCTGCAGTGCAGCATTTGCGATTGCCTGCCGCCCACCCCTCTGCGATAAATGCCTTTGCAATAAGATTTGCCGAGAAACGAAGGGCGACGGCCATGGCAGCAAAGATCGTTCCTGCTCCCGATTATGAGGACCGCGTCAGGACGTCCTTCGCGCGCCAGAACGCGATGATGACCATTGGCGCCGAGCTGACGCTGGTGACGCCCGGCATCATCGAGATCGAAATGCCCTATTCTGCGGCACTGACGCAGCAGCACGGCTTTCTCCATGCCGGCGTTATTTCGACGGCTCTCGACTCGGCCTGCGGCTATGCGGCATTCTCGTTGATGCCGGAAAATTCCGGCGTGCTGACCATCGAGTTCAAGGTCAATCTGCTGGCGCCCGGCAGGGGCGAGCGCTTCCTGTTCCGCGGCTCGGTGACCAAGCCTGGCCGCACCATCATCGTCGCCGACGGACAAGCCTATGCGTTCGCCGTCGACGGCGAGGCCAAGCTGATCGCCACGATGACCGGAACGATGATGACAGTACTCGGCCGCGACGGCATCGAGGGCTGAGGAACGGGCAGGGGAGGATGGACGATCATGGCCGGCAAGACACCTGGTGAGCTCACCCCGATCTCCGGCAAATCCGTTCTCTTCGTCATGGCGGCCGAAGCCGAATACGGTCCACACCTGCAGCGGCTGTTCACGCCGCTGCTGACCGGCGTCGGACCGGTCGAGGCCGGCGTCGGACTCAGCGCCGAACTATCCCGGCTGCATGCCGGGATGGCGCTGCCCGATCTCGTCGTGTCGCTCGGGTCGGCGGGCAGCCGGACGCTGGAGCAGACGGAAATCTACCAGGCCGTTTCAGTCGCCTACCGCGACATGGACGCCTCGCCCCTCGGGTTCGAGAAGGGCGCCACGCCGTTCCTCGACCTGCCTGTCAGCGTGCCGCTGCCGTTCAGGATACCAGGCGTCAGACAGGCGACGCTGTCGACCGGGGCGGCAATCGTCTCCGGCGCCGCCTACGACGCGATCGCCGCCGACATGGTCGATATGGAGACCTTCGCCTGCCTGCGCGCCTGCCAGCTGTTCGACGTGCCGCTTATCGGCCTGCGCGGCATTTCCGACGGGGCAGCCGATCTGAGGCATGTCGGCGACTGGACCGAATATCTGCACGTCATCGACGAGAAGCTGGCCGCGGCGGTGCAACTGCTGGAACAGGCGATCGCCTCGGGCGCGATCGACTTCAAGCTTGTTGGGGCGGCAGCTTCTTAGCGTTGCCGAACAGCACGCCGATCATCCTGAAGCGAACGGCGTTGTCGCGATTGATGTAAGTGACTGACCCGGGCTCGTGATCGAGGGTCCAGCGTCCGGTCGCGCCGGTGTCCCAGTCGGCGACATAACCGTCATCGAGCATCCGCCAGCGCCCGCTTCGCGCCTCGCCATCGTCGAGCAGCATGTGCGCGGCACCCTCGCTTTCAAAATAGACGTAAGCCTCCTTGCCGTTTCGTTTCAACACATGGGTCATGCCCGGAATGAGCATTGCAAGGGTTTCCTTCTGAAGTGCTGCCATGATTTCCTCCTGAATTGAAGTCGCCGATTGCCTTGACCGGCATCGCCACTTAGAGTGAACTAGTAGTCAAGATGCTTGACTATGTATCGGGCGAGAAGAATTTGGTCAAGGGCCTTGACGAAAAACCTGAAGCGCTGCCGGATCACATAGGTTGGCGGCTGTGGCAGGCGAGCCGCGCCTGGCAGACCGAGTTCGCCGCTGCGATGCGCGCTGCCGGCCATCACTGGTTCACCGAAGCGCGTGCCGGCCTGCTTGGACACATCCCGCGCGGCGGCATGCGCCAGTCGGCGCTGATCGAGCGCTCGGCGATCTCAAAGCAGGCGATTCAGCAATTGCTCGATGGCCTGGAGACGGAAGGTGTGTTGCAGCGTCTGCCCGATCCGCAAGACGGTCGCGGCAAGCTTGTGCGCTACACCCGCAAGGGCCTGGACGCCCTGCGCGATGGCGACCGCATCAAGCTGCAGATCGAACGGAGCTATGTTGCCCGCCTTGGTCACGAGCGTTTCGCGGCGCTGATGGGCGCCTTGCAGTCGCTCGATACAACGCAAACGGATGCATTGGACAAAGCCTCTGGCGTTCAGGACGACACACCGGAATCGAAGTGAAAGCGCGACCTCACAACCCATTGCGCCGACTCGTTTCTTTCTCTAAACGCTCGCCATGAAAACAGCCAATCATCCCGACACCGTCCTGATTGTCGATTTCGGCAGCCAGTTCACCCAGCTGATCGCCCGCCGCATCCGCGAGGCCGGCGTCTTTTCCGAGATCGTGCCCTTCCAGTCGGCCGAGGCGGCGTTCAAGCGCGTCAATCCGAAGGCGGTGATCCTGTCCGGCGGCCCGGCCTCGACCGGCGACATCGGCAGTCCGCGCGCGCCGCAGATCGTCTTCGACGCCGGCGTGCCGGTGCTCGGCATCTGCTATGGCCAGATGGCGATGTGCGTGCAGATGGGCGGCGTCGCCGAAAGCTCCGACCACCGCGAATTCGGCCGCGCCTTCGTCGAGATCGCCAAGGACAGCCCGTTGTTCGACGGCCTGTGGGCGCCCGGCCAGCGCCACCAGGTGTGGATGAGCCATGGCGACCGCGTCATCTCCCTGCCCAAGGGGTTCGAGGTGCTCGGAAAATCGGAGGGCTCGCCCTTCGCTATCTTCGGCAATGTCGAACGCAAAATGTACGGCCTCATGTTCCACCCCGAAGTGGTGCATACGCCGGACGGCGCCAGGCTGCTCCGCAACTTCGTCCACAACATCGCCGGCATCGAAGGCGACTGGACGATGCGCGCCTACCGCGAGCACGCGGTCGAGACGATCCGCAAACAGGTCGGCAAGGGCAAGGTGATCTGCGCGCTGTCGGGCGGCGTCGATTCCTCGGTCGCGGCCTTGCTGATCCACGAGGCGGTCGGCGACCAGCTCACCTGCATCCTTGTCGACCACGGTCTGATGCGCAAGGACGAGGCATCAGGCGTGGTGGAGATGTTTCGCCAGCATTACAATC
>NZ_JAMYOT010000026.1:0-84742 GCF_040320005.1 Mesorhizobium sp. M0816
GGGGGGCCCCCGGGTGGGGGGGCCCCGGCCCCGCGCCCCCCCCCCACCATCAACCCCCCCCCCCCCCGGGCCCGGCCCCGGCCCCCCCCCCCCCGGGCTCCATTCCATGGAGATCGACATGTTCGACCGGAACAGAAGCTGCTCCTATGACGAGCAGCACAAGAGACGTTTCCACGCGACAGCCCGTTCACGGCTGAAGAAACTCGCCGCCGAACTTGCCCTGCCGCACGGAAGCTTTGACCCGCGCTCAAACAAGGCGGGCATAGCCGTTTCCGG
The DNA here is from genome assembly GCF_040320005.1 of Mesorhizobium sp. M0816. Taxonomy (NCBI): domain Bacteria; kingdom Pseudomonadati; phylum Pseudomonadota; class Alphaproteobacteria; order Hyphomicrobiales; family Phyllobacteriaceae; genus Mesorhizobium; species Mesorhizobium sp. M0816. The sequence continues at coordinate 277 of NZ_JAMYOT010000026.1, forward strand.
TGAAATTATACTCTGCACCATGACTGCGCCTACATCCAGGTCAGCCAGTTCGGTTTGTCCTCAGGTCACGGCATCCTGATCCGCACCTGCAAGGGCCGCAAGGATTATGTCGGCGGGGCCAACCACTTCGTCGCGCTCGGCATGCTCGACGACATCCCGGCGCTCGCCGCCGCCGTGCGCGCCATCACTGGGGTTGGTCGAGACGATTCGCGTTCCTCCGAGCGACGTGCCGCCTGAACCCTGCAAACCCCATCATCGCCGGTGCACGCGCCGGCCGCGGGCTCGGCCAGTCGACAGCCACAACACCAAACAGTTGCGACGACGCGGTTCATGCCGCGCGTGGCCGACCCGCGTTCAGGAGAACCCCATGACCGCACATCCACCCTTCAGGAAGGTGCTCGACGGCGTCGCCACCCGCGAGCAGATGTTCCAACTGTTCAGCCGACACAAAGATACTCCCGGCATCGATCCGCTTTCCGGCACTCCCTATTCAGGCGAGTGGTTTCAGATCACCGCGTCAGAATATCACTTCATGCTCGATTTGCTGCCGCCGCTCTTCATGCGCACCGGCATGTTCGGCATCTCGGAGTTCAAGACCGGCAACGTGACCAGCGTATTCTTCGCGATCCGGATCCGGGGCCGCGAACGCTGTATTCATGGCTTTTGCGACCTCACGGATCGGCAATCCCCGGACAAGATGCGCGCCGCCATCATCGCCCACGAGACCGGCGCGAGCGACAGCATGACCCGCGCGGAGAAGCTCGAGGCGATCTGGAATATGACCCCCCGTCGAACTCAGGGGCATCGCCCGCAATGCAAATCCCGGGACCGGGTGGGCCGAACATCGCGGCAAATGCACGATTCTCATTAACGCCGGAAAGCATGATGCTGTCTTCAAGCTGCTTGATGATCTGTCGGATCTCGAGATTGACGAACTCCTGTCCTCCGCCCGATCAAGCCGGAACTCAAAGAAGGGAGGCGACGATAAAGGTTATCCCTGAGAGCTGCCGCTCGGAAGCGAAACGTCCCTATTAGCATGGTCCGCCTACTCCGCTGAAATGGGCGCGTCGGATAGGCTATGCGGCGCGATGTCTATCGAGGAGGCGTTCTATCGGACGCCGACGGGCGAGACGCTCTCGCACATTACGATCGCTTGCACGCAGCCCTATCGCTTTCCAAGATACCGTGACGGCGACCGACATTGCTCGATCAGTGCGTCGCCGCCGGCCGGCGCATTTTCACGGTATTTGAGGCCAGCACTGACCAGGTGCTCGTAGTCCAGCGAGCCACGTATCAGGGTCAGACTTCAACTCGGATGATCCTGGTCACCTGATCACCGTGGGTAATCGCCCACAGCGAGGCCGTGTGGCCGACTGGTTCGACGATATGATCGACCAGTCGCCGAACAAAACTTCGGATCAGGACCTGCCGCGCGGGATGTATCCGGCATTGCGTAGGGCGCCGATGAAGAGGCTGGCCGGGCCGGCGATACTCGTCCTGGCCTGCATAGGTAGCGGCAGAGTGTTCCAGTCTTCCAAGGGAGTGATAAAGCAGGAGAAAGTGCCATTGACCATCCAATGGCTGATCGCCGAGCCCTGCTTGTCCAGCGCCAGAATGCCTGTCTGGTTGCTTGGATATCGGACGGCGGCGATCCGCTGCATTTCCAAGTCGCCATCGATGCGCAAATCAAAAAGCAGTACGCCGTGGCTTCTGATGGCAATTTCTGCGACTTTTTCCGTGAATCCAAGAGGAAGCGCACGGACGCTTTCGACCGCCATCCCGAAAACAATCGCGTCCAGCTCATCCGCAGCCATGAGAAGATTTGCTCCCAAGAAAATCAGGATTGCAATCGATGCAGTCGGTTGTGCACAGTCATCGGATGCGGACGGCTGTGAGTCCCTTGTATGTTTGCCCGGCGGCAACGAATGACGGCGTAGGCGGCGCTCGATGCAGGGAGGGGTTCTTTACCGAACCTGGAGCATGCGAGCCTCGTCAGCATGTCGAAATTTGTCAGCTGCCGGTGGATCGAGCGAAGTGGCGCCTGTGGATGGCGGGCATGGATAGGCTCTGAAGATCTCGTTAAATTAGACCTCGGCTCGCAATAGACTGTTTGCATCCCGTTGATCGAGCCAGTCCCCGAGATCAGGGAAACCTCGCTTGCTCGTCGCTGGCCTTCTCCGATAAAGCTCGGCAAGAGCGATAAGATGCCTAGGCGCAGAATACTCGCTGACGCGAAACAGCGACTTGGCTTGCAAGTCGTCCTCACATCAAGGAAGGGACTATGAAGCGCCAGATCCGGCCATTTATCGTGGAAGTCAAACAGAAGCGCGGCAAGCAAAAGCCAAGCCATTCGATCTGGGGTGGTCTCGACCTGTCCAAAATTGTCACCGAGATGACGCAGCTGTCTGATGGTGCTCAGTTGCCAGGTTCTGAGCTCATTGACTCCAGTATAAGACCCATCGATGCTGAAATACGGGACAAACCACAAGCGGAGCATATCATGGCCGATTCTCAGGAAGCTCAAACTGTGCAGACAACAGTGGCACCAGCCAAAGTGGAAGCCTCTGAAGCGAAGAAGAAAGCTCCGCGAGCAAAGAAAGCGAAGGCAGAGCTCGCCAAGCCGACCCGCAAGAACGGGGCGAGACCAGGGGCCCAGGCGGCTGAACCTGCGATGGCAGTGCGGACCGCCCGGAAGACTTACTCTGAGAAGGAACGCGCCCAGAAGCTTGCCCAGATCGAAAAGTCGATCGCTGGAGGGGCGACCAGCAAGAGTGCGGTCGGCCAAGCCGGCATTTCGGAGCAGACCTACTATCAGTGGAAGAGGGCTGTGGCGCCTTCTTCAGATAGCGGCGATCTCCGTGATCTTGTCGCGCTCGAAGAAGAAAACAAGCGCCTTAAGAACCTGCTTGCTGACCGTCTGCGCAAGGAAAATGCCGAGCTCAAGAAGAAGCTGGGCCTTGCGTAAGACATACTGAGCCTCGTTGGAAATTCCGCCGACGCTCAGAGCGGTAACGGCGGCATATCGCCTTCGCCGGCCCGCCACACCCAGGAGCCGATCTCCGGACGCGCGGCGATCATTTCGTCGAGCGAAGCCTCGAACGCTTCGTCCGCACGGGGCGGGACGACAAAGAGCGCGACCGGCTCATCCCTGTTCTGAAGCAAAGCGTTGGCGATCGGCTGGGCGGTTTGCAGGTCGTAGCGCAATCCCTTTACGCTTTTCTCGCCAAGACGCGCAAGCGCGTCAACGAGCCTCTTCTCCTGGATCGTCTCGTAAGGAATCCAGTTCTCGGATACCACCATCAACGCGACCTCCTCGACAATGGCGAGGCCGGCCGGGTTCAGTCCGAAGATCGCGATGGCCATGAGATGTGAGCTGGAATCCGCTTCCCACAGCGACAATTCTTTCTCGAAACGTGCCTGCAAACGCCGATGCAATGCATCGTCGATGATAAAGGGAAAACCGGGCAGGTGCCTGATGACGAGTTTCTGACCCGATCGGGTGGGCATGATTTCCTTCACCTCGCCGACCAGGACCAGCAACTTTCGGGGGCCGGATTTTGGCGGGAGCGCAGGCGCGAGAACCGCGTTGCGACGCTGTTCGATCGCTTGCCTGTTCTCCGCGCGAAACGGCTCGGGCACAAACAGGATATCCGAGAGCGGTCCGCTCCTCACCGTCATTTGCGCGGCAGCTTCGAGCAGATGCCAGCGGACATTCCACCAATGTCGCTTGCCAGCCCATATGGAAGTCCAGACCGTCAGTTCCGCCTCGTGCCAGAGATAATGAAGGAGGCCACGCAGCGACATCCTCCTGGGGCCTCCGGTTACACTGGCGGAGCTCTCGCCAGCGGGCACCGACGCTGCCCGGCTCCCCGTCTTCGACAGGCTGAAATCGAGTTTCAAAGCCGCCATGCCGCTTTGCGGATCAAGCTGGATGGCGCTGCCCATCAAGGCGCCCAGACCGGAGAGTTCGTATGGGGACTCGTAGGAATCGCAGGACGGGTCATGCCCGCCGCCGCTCAGCGGCATGCGCTTGATCAGATGAAGGTCGCCGATGCGGGCGATGTACATCGGGCAGCCCGGCTCGCGGCACAGGCATAGCGGACGCTCGGTGCGAGCATAGGCGTTCGCCAGCGCTGTCTGCAGGTCAGGCGCCCCTTCCTCGTAAACCGCACTGCCAATTCTGAACCGTCGCATCACCTCGCAGCTCCAGGTCGCCGCCGCATCCCTGTCAGCGCATTGAGTCACGACTTTGCGCAGAGCGCAACCCGTTTGGTGCATCGGCGCCAGAGCCAGAGGGGAGCCGGGAGGAGTGCGGCCCGGCTGGTGCGGAGAGAGTGCCGGCGCGGGCGCCACTCCTCTCTCGCAAAGGACATTTCCATGAACATTGTTTCGACCACATCGGCCGTTGCCCGGACGGCCGCTCCCCTCGGCGCGCCGACGCCCGCTCCCATCAACAACGCCCAGGCGATCTATCAGGCGGCAATGCGGCTTCTGCCTTTCCTCGAGCAGGGCAAGCCTGTCAGCACCGCCGCACTGCGCACCGCCATGACGACAAGTTTTGGCGGCAGCGATGCGCAAGGGTTCTGGGTCTGGAAGGACGCCTATGAGGCGCTCGAAGTCGCCCAGGTGCTGTTTCTGCGCCAGTTCGGCCCTGCGATCCTGTCCCGGTCCACCACGCCGCAGGCAACGCTGGCGATGATGAAGCGCATCGCCGAACTTCTTCCCACCCATACGCGACGCTCCGACGAGAGCCAGGCCATGCAGCAGCTCTCCACGCCCTTGCCGCTGGCCTTCGTCACGGCGTACGCCGCGGCGATCGCATCTTGCGACCTCGTTCTCGAACCCTCGGCCGGCACCGGTCTGCTCGCCGTCCATGCCGAGATGGCGCGCGCCTCGATCGCCCTCAACGAGCTTGCCGCGACGCGGGCCGATCTCGTCGGCCTGCTGTTTCCAAGGTGCCCGGTCTCGCGGCACGACGGCGCCCATATCGACGATCATCTCGACGCGGCCATGGAGCCATCCGTCGTGCTGATGAACCCGCCTTTCACGGTCGGCGCCTATGTCGATGGACATGTCGCCGATGCGGCATGGCGACACCTCTCCTCCGCATTCGCGCGCCTGCGTTCGGGCGGTCGTCTTGTCGCCATCACCGGCGCCGGGCTGTCTCCGGAAAAACCCAAATGGCGGCCGGCCTTCGAACGCCTGCAGCAGCAGGGCACCGTCATCTTCACCGCAGCGATCGACGGCCGTGTCTACGCGCGCCATGGGACGACGGCCGAGATCCGCTTGACCATCATCGACAAAGTTGCTGCTAACGACCCAACCAGCTTCTCCGGCTCGCCGCGCAAGGCCATGGATGTCGGGACTCTGCTCTCCTGGATCTCCGCCCTGCCACCCCGGACACCGGGCGGCTTTCCGGACTCGATCGGTGCATTGTCCAGCGGCATGCTGCGCAATGCCGCCATGCATATGGGTGCCCGATCGAAGGCGAGAGCCGCACCCCTCGCTGTCTCAACGGCTGCTCCAAAGGCCATCCAATCGGTCCGTCCGATTGCGCGGGCGAAGCCCGCCCGCCAGGTCATGGCAAACAGCACGCCGGCTGTCCCTCTCGCCTATGAGCTGCGCGACTGGATGCCGGAGGAGAGCGGCCGGCTGACCGACACCATCTACGAACCCTACGCGCTCCAGTCGATCGACATTACCCGCGCCAAACCGCATCCGACGCCGCTCGTACAGTCGGCCGCAATGGCCGCCGTCGCGCCGCCCAAACCTTCCTATCGACCGCTTCTTCCTGATGCCATCATCGACGAGGGCCTGCTATCGGACGCCCAGCTCGAAAGCGTCATCTATGCCGGCGAAGCCCATTGCGGCCATCTCACCGGCGCCTGGACGGTTGACGAGACCTGCGATGTTGTGTCCGCCGCGCATGAAGGCGCCGAAAACGCGGTTCGCTTCCGCCGTGGATGGTTTCTGGGTGACGGGACCGGTTGCGGCAAGGGGCGGCAGGTCGCCGGTGTCATCCTGGATAACTGGCTGCAGGGTCGCCGACGCGCGATCTGGATTTCCAAGTCGGACAAATTGCTGGAAGACGCCCAGCGCGATTGGGCTGCACTTGGCCAGGAAAAACTTCTCGTCCAACCTTTGTCCCGCTATCGGCAGGGCACACCGATCCGCCTTGCCGAGGGCATCCTGTTCACGACCTACGCCACCCTGCGCTCGCAGGAACGGGAGGGCAAGAAATCCCGGATCGCCCAGATCCTCGACTGGGTTGGACAAGACGCGGGAAGGGCCGAAGGCCCGACGGGGATTAAAGAAAGCCAGACAGGGATTGGAGGAAACCCGTCGGGGGCGAAAAAATCTTTCGATGGCGTCATCGTCTTCGACGAGGCCCATGCCATGGCCAATGCCGCTGGCGGCAAAAGCGAGCGCGGCGACGTCGCGCCCTCGCAACAAGGCAAGGCAGGCCTGCGGCTCCAGCATGCACTGCCTGACGCCCGCGTCGTCTATGTCTCGGCCACCGGCGCGACCGCCGTCGAGAACCTCGCCTATGCGCAGCGCCTCGGCATCTGGGGCAGCGAGGATTTTCCATTCGCCAACCGCGCCGAGTTCGTCGCCGCGATCGAGGACGGCGGTGTCGCGGCGATGGAAGTGCTCGCCCGCGATCTCAAGTCGCTCGGTCTCTATGTGGCCCGTTCGCTCTCCTATGAAGGGGTCGAATACGACTTGCTCGAGCATGAGCTGAGCGACGAACAGACCCGCATCTACAATGCCTATGCGGATGCGTTCCAGGTCATCCACAACAACCTGACTGCCGCCCTTGAGGCAGCCAACATTACTAGCGAAACCAGTACGCTGAACCGCAACGCCAAGTCGGCGGCGCGCTCGGCCTTCGAGAGCACCAAGCAGCGCTTCTTTAGTCATCTCATCACCTCGATGATGACGCCGACGCTGATCGGCGCGATCGAGCAGGACCTCGCCGACGGTCATTCGGCGGTCGTGCAGATCGTCTCGACCGGCGAAGCGCTGATGGAACGGCGGCTTGCCGAGATCCCGACCGAGGAATGGTCGGACCTGCATGTCGATGTGACGCCGCGCGAGTATGTAGGCGGATACTTGATGCATTCCTTCCCCACCCAGTTGTTCGAGGAATATTCGGACGCGGAGGGCAACGTCCTTTCGCGGCCTGTCCACGACGAAGATGGCAACCCGGTTCAATGCCGCGAGGCCGTTCGCATGCGCGACGAGATGATCGAGAGGCTCGCGTCGCTTCCGCCGGTCGGCAGCGCGCTCGACCAGATCATCCATCACTTTGGGACCGACACCGTCGCCGAGGTGACCGGCCGCTCGCGGCGCATCGTGAAGAAGACCGGCCGCGACGGCATCGACCGGCTGGCCGTGGAAAACCGCCCTGGCTCGGCCAATCTCGCCGAGACCCAGAGCTTCATGGACGACGACAAGAGCGTGCTGATCTTTTCCGACGCGGGCGGCACCGGCCGGTCCTATCACGCCGATCTTGGGGTCAGGAACCAGAGGCTGCGCAAGCACTATCTGCTCGAGGCCGGCTGGCGCGCCGACAACGCCATCCAGGGTCTCGGACGGACCCATCGCACAAATCAGGCGCAACCGCCGCTGTTCCGGCCCATGGCCGCCAACGTGAAAGCCGGCAAGCGCTTCCTGTCGACGATCGCGCGACGGCTCGACACGCTGGGCGCGATCACGCGCGGTCAGCGCCAGACCGGCGGGGCAGGGTTGTTCCGTGCCGAAGACAATCTCGAAAGCGCCTATGCCCGCGTGGCGCTGCGGCAGTTCTATCATCTGCTGCACCAGGGCAAGATCGAGGGCTGCTCGCTCACGACCTTCGAGACGGTGACTGGGCTGTCGCTGACGACGGATGAAGGTGGTTTGCGGGACGAGCTGCCGCCAATCACGACCTGGCTCAATCGCCTGCTGGCGTTGCGCATCGAAACCCAGAACCTGCTGTTCGAGGTGTTCGAGCAGCTGATGGCGGGAAGAATAGAAGGCGCCATCGCCGCGGGAAACTATGACAAGGGACTGGAGACGATCACGGCGGAGAGCATCGTAGTCACCGATCGCCGCACCGTCTACGCGCACCCGGTCTCGGGCGTGCAGTCGCATGTGCTGACAGTCGCGCGCAAGGACCGTATCCGGCCGCTCGGCCTGGTCGATGCGCTGGCCATTGCCCGTGCGGAGCCGCAATCGGCTCTGCTGGTCAACGCCCGTTCGAGCCGCGCGGCGATCCGGCTGCCGACGGCGAGCCTGATGCTCGACGACGGCGCGATAGAGCACCGCGTGCGCTTGCTGCGGCCGACCGACGAGCTGCGCTTCGGTCTCGACGCCCTTGCCGAAACACACTGGCAGCCGGCCGACCGGAAATTGTTCTGCGAGCTGTGGGAGTCGGAAGTCGCCGCCGTCCCGGAGTTCATCACCAGCACCTTTCACATCGTGACGGGGCTGCTGTTGCCGATCTGGCGTCGGCTGCCGGACGACGACTGTCGAGTCTATCGAATCCAGACCGATGCCGGCGAACGCATCATCGGCCGCCACATCGCGCCCACCCTTGTCGCGACCATGTTGCGCAATCTGGGGCTCGATCATCCGCCGACGCTCGCGCCGGAAGATGCCTGGACCGGGCTCGTGGAAGGCAGGCTCGGACTGCAACTTGCCGACGGCCTGATTCTGCGCCGCAGCCGCGTCATGAACGACTACCGTGTCGAATTGATTGGCTTCACCGACGCGATGGTCCCCCGGCTGAAGGCGCTGCGGCTGATCTCCGAGATCATTTCCTGGAAGCTCCGGCTGTTCATCCCGACGGCCGCGCAAGGGTCTGCCATCCTCGCCGCGCTCCTCGACCGCCATACGCTCGTTGGCGTCACCGACCGTACGGCAGTGGTTTGAGGGGAGGCGATCATGACCGGCTCGGCCTCCGAGCTGGCACGCCGCCTTGGCGATCATGCCGAGGCGGTGTGCCGCGAATATCTCCCCAACGGCCATCGCTCCGGCAATCACTGGATCGTCGGTGATGTCCGCAACGCGCGCGGCCGCTCCATGCATGTGCGGCTGAAAGCCAATGCCAAAGGCCCTGCCGGCAAGTGGGTCGACGAGGCGACGGCCGAATATGGCGACCTGGTCGACGTCATCGAGGCGAGCTGCGGCCTGGTCGGATTCCGCGAGGTCGCCGATGAAGCGCGTCGCTTCCTCGCCATGCCACGGCCAGAACCCCAGTTCCGCCCATCCGATATCCAGCGCCAGCCTGCCGCGGCACGCGGCTCCCCTGACGCGGCCCGCCGCCTGTTCGCCATGTCGCAGCCGATCGCCGGCACGCTGGCCGAACGCTACCTCACCGGCCGCGGCATTCTGCTTGCCGCCCGCGAACGCGCCCTGCGCTTCCACCCCGGCTGCTACTATCGCGATCTCGTGACCGGCGAGACGCAGACCCTGCCCGCGCTGATCGCTTCGGTCACCGGCATCGACGGGCGCATTACCGGCCTCCAGCGCACCTGGCTCGCTCCGGACGGCAACGGCAAGGCGCAGATCGCCGATCCTCGACGCTCGCTCGGTCATCTCCTGGGAAATGGCATCTGGCTCGGCCTCGATCCCGACACGCCCGTTCCGGTCATGGCCGCCGGCGAGGGTTTCGAGACGATGGCCTCGCTCCGCACGGTGATGCCGGCGCTGCCGGTGGCTGCGGCGACCTCGGCCAATCACCTCGCCGGCCTGATCTTGCCCCCCGGCTGCCGCCGCCTCTACATCGCAGCCGATGCCGACGCCGCCGGCCGGCACGGCATCGAGCGTCTCAGCCAGCGCGCAGGCGAGGCCGGGATCCTCGCCCTGGTGTTTCGGCCGCAGCTCGGCGACTTCAACGACGATCTGCGCCATCTCGGCCCCGCCCATCTCGCGGCATGGCTCAGCGATCAGCTCGTCCCGGAAGATGCCCGTCGCTTCCTGCCGCCCGGATGAACGGCCCGAGCTGGCGGGCGGGCAGGGGTGGCGTCAGCGGAAGCCTTGCAGGCATGGCGGCGGTCCGCCGGAGAGGCCGCGCCCGCGGCCTGCCCGAGAGGCCACCCCTGCCACCCCCCGTACACGGCCGCAACGGCTGCGCCGTCCTCCGCTCGCGCTCCGGCCTTCGGTGCGGCCGCGTCCGGGGCGCGGCCGGGATGCGCTGTCAGGCCGCGATAGGCGCGGCCATAACCGACGGAGACACGCCATGACCTACGAGCCTGCTTTCGACGACGCCTACGAGCCCTACCACGCCTCCTCGCCGACCGACCGCGTCATCCTCGAACTGCAGATGTACGGCCATCGCCCGCATCAGGACGAACCTGATTCTCGGCCGCTTCCCGACGACGAAGTGATCCGGGCAGGACTCGCCGGCATCGTCGATACCTTTGCCGGTATGCTTGGCGACACCAGGCTCGAACCCGATCTCGACGACCTGCTCTGGTCGTTCGCAAACGTCTTCCACCGTGCCGCCGAGCGTGTCGCCCGCAGCCTCGACCGCAACGAGGAGGCGCAGCGCTCGAGTCAGCAGGAGCAGGACGGCTCGGAGGTGAAGTCGGTCGAGCTGGAGCGGCTGACCGCGGAAGGCATCACCTATATCGAGCGCCGCAACGTGCTCGAAATCATGCGCGATGAGGCCGCCGACCTCTACGAGGCGCAGACCGGATCGGCATGGCGGCCGCGCACTGGCTCCAAGGTCAGCCACCAGGCGATGACCGCGGCGGTGATCGACAGCCGCGACTTCCTCGCCGCCCGCCGCCACGCCGAAACCGAGGTGCTCATCCCGGCCGGCACCAAGATTGCCTTCGCCGGCGGCCTCGACTGCAACGATCACGACCGGATCTGGGACGCGCTCGACAAGGCCCGCGAGAAGCATCCCGACATGGTTCTGATCCATGGTGGCAGCCCGCGCGGCGCCGAGCGCATCGCCGCCTGCTGGGCCGAGAACCGGAAGGTCACCCAGATCGCCTTCAAGCCGGACTGGAACCGGCACGCCAAGGCGGCTCCGTTCCGCCGCAACGACCAGCTTCTCTCCGTGGTGCCCTACGGCCTGATCGTCTTTCCCGGCTCCGGCATCACCGACAACCTTGCCGACAAGGCCCGTCGGCTCGGCATCCCCGTGTGGCGGTTCGCGGAGGGCGGCGCGTGAGCGTCGGTTTCCTCGCATCCGCACCATCGAACCCGACCGCGCGAAGCGCACCGAAGCCAGCGCGCGAAGCACTGCACCCCCTCCACAGATCTTATCGTCGCCGTGGGGCGTGCCGCCACGCAACGTGGTATTGCGGTCCGCGTTACACTAACGTATATACGTCCGCAGCACAGGAGCGCGCCATGGCCACCACAGCCACGAGGAAGGAAACACCCGTCTCAATGCGGTTTCGCGACGATGATCTCACCATCATCGACCGCGGCGCGCAGTTGCTCGGCCTGTCGCGCACGGAGTTCATGCGGCGCGCAGCACTCCACGAGGCGCAGGCGGCCATCCTCAACGAAACCGTCATCCGCGTGTCCCCGCAAGCCTATGACGCCTTCATGCAGGCGATCTCAGCCCCGGCCGCCGCGCCCCCGCCGAAGGCGGCCGAGCGGCTGCGTCGGTCCCCCCCCTGGGACCGCTAGGTGGCGCTTTCAGGCATCGAACTCCTCGACGACATGCACCGCCTCGACAGCTTCGATTGCGGCAAGCCCGCGCTCAACGCCTGGCTGGCCGGCTTCGCGCGAACGAACCAGGCCCGCGGGTTTACCCGCGTCCTGGTCGTTCACGACGAGGGAACAGTCGTGGGCTATTACGGCCTCGCGCCGGGCGTGATCCAGCCAAACAGCGCACCGCGCGCCATACGCACCGGACGGCCGCCCGATCCGATCCCCTGTCTGCTGATTGGACAACTCGCCGTCGACCATCGCTACGCCGGACAAGGCATCGGCAGCGGCCTGGTCAAGGACGCGCTGCATCGCTGTGTCGCCGGCGCCGACATCGTCGGCGGCCGCGCAGTGGTGGTGCGGGCGATCGACGCCGAGGCCGAGCGCTACTGGCAGAGCTGGGGCTTCATTCCCGCGCGGGACAATCCGTCGGTGCTCATGCGCTCGATCCAGGACGTGAGCCTCTGGCTGGCCGACAAAGGCCACTAGCTCCAAGCGCGTAGCGCCAGTAGCCAGATCCGCGTAGCGCCTCCGGAAGCGGCAGGGTCCGGGCGCGCGGGCCTGCGGCCCGCCGGGCTCTCGTCGCGGCGTCCCGCCTCTCCCCGCTCCGGCTTCGCCGTCTCGGCCTTCGGGTGACGATCCCTCGCGCAGGGCCGGAGGGAGAGGGCGGCCGGCGCGGGGCGGGGGACGCTGGAGAGAAGGGAAAGTCACGATGTCGATGATATTCATAGGTGGATCACGCGAGATATTCGAGCTGCCGGAACCTGCCATCACTCGCATCGGCGCAATCGTTGCTGCCGAGCACGGCGTGCTGGTTGGCGACGCGCCCGGAGTCGATGCCGAGGCGCAGGGCCTGCTCGCGGGCTACGGCTACGACCATGTCGGGGTCTTCCATGCGGGCAAGGAACCCCGCAACAATTTGGGCGACTGGGCCGCCTACCATGTTCCTTCTCCTGAGGGCGCCGAAGGATACTGGTTCCACGCCGCCAAGGACCGGGAGATGGCGCGGCGCGCCGACTTTGGCATGATGGTCTGGGATGGCGCATCACCCGGCACGACCGTCAACGTGCTTCGGCTCGCCATCGCGAACAAGCCGTGCGTCATTTACGATCTGGCAAGGGGCAGCATGGCGACGACCTACAATGTGGAAGACTGGTGCGCCATGCTCCGCCATGCCGGTCCGGACATTCGCCGCCAAGCCGAAGCCCGCATGATGCCGGACGAGCGTCTGGCGTTGCCGGGATGATGTACGCGCGGTTCCGCGGATAGCCCGGTGGGTCCGATCTCCGATATGCTTGATCCGGCTCCGCGCCGCCTACTCACTTTTATGAACGGCCGGAGCCGGCCCTTTCGAAACCGGTCCACGCGCAGAGCCGCGGGGCGTGTGCGGATGATCATCTTGACCCGTCTCGCCTCTGAAGCGGGTGCAAGCGTGCCGAACACTGGCTTGCCGGGTCATCCAACCTGGCTGCGCGGTATCGTCCCCAGAGGGGCGTGAAGGCCGCTGCCAGCCGGCCCCGATCTCGAAACCGCTGTGCCGCCATACCGAACGCGGAAGGCGGTTCACGCGCCATTGCTGCTGTTCGATGTGTTGGCGATGCCGACGACACGACCCGAGAGGCTGCAGCCTGTTCCTGCGATCCGGCAGCGTTGCGTCGGCGGTCAAGCGATGGCGGCCTGAGTTCTTGTCCATCTGCCGCATCCGGGACCATTCCCGTTTCATGTCGCCTTTGTAGACGACCGCCTGCTTTGTGCGGTCAACCCCCGTTGGGGGTACACTCGGCGAATATTCAGGAAAATTCGATTTCTGTTTTTGTCTGCGGACAGGCGAAGGGCCTGCCCGCTTTTTCGGCAAATAGAATTTTCCAGAATTTTCGCCGAGATGACCGCAGCAGGACGGCCCTCTCCTTTGGCGCCATCGGGAATGGTCCCGATGCAACCGAAGGAGAACTAACATGGCCACCACGATCGCAAACCTCACCACCAAGGCCGACGGCTCGATGGAAGGGGTCTTCGCCACGCTCCGGGTCAATGCCCCGATCACCCTCATCCCGAACCCCAACAAATCGCGCGAGGACGCCCCCGACTACCGGATCGTCAACAAGCGCACGGGCTTCGAGATCGGAGCCGGCTGGCACCGCATCTCCCAGCGTTCGGGCGAGGAGTACCTCTCGGTCAAGTTGGAAGCCCCCGAGATCGGCGTCATCTTCGGCAATCTCGCTCCCGCCCCGGGTGGCGAGGAAAACAAGAAGGTCATCCTCTGGAACAACCCCCAGTGAGGCATCAGTGGCCGGCCCCGCAAGGGGCCGGCTCCCCACCGGCAATAGGAGGTTGCAATGAGCCGCTACACTATCACTGTCACTGGCACCGTCACCGGACAGGGCCGCTCGGACCCAGACGCTGTCATCGGCTACGATCCACCACTTCGAACCTACTTCCTGCAGGCGTTCCCACACGAAGAAACCGACGAGCCGGGTCTTTGGCTCGGCACCCACGATCGCGCGTTCGAAGCGCTTGAGGATCTTCACCGCGCAGCCATCTCACACGGCTACGACTTCATCCCGCTGTCGCCCAAACTGGCCGCAAAGCTGGTCGACGACAAAGCGGCAGCCAGCGGGCGTCCGGTGCGAGACACAATCCTCGGCCAGGTGCTGAAACACCTCAACCAACCCAAGTAGGCAAACACATCTCAGGGCCCGCGACGGAGTGTTCCGTCGCGGGCCCTTTTTTTGCGCGTCGCAAAGAGTCACAAACATCACCCGTCACAGCATGCGACAGCGACTCCATACCGCCGATTATTCCTTTGGCAGTTTGTGCTTATGAACGCGGATATAATCCTGCACGGCCTTTCGCAGCAGTTCGGTCATGCTGTGCCCGTTGCTGATCGCCAGCAACTTGAACTGGCGCTGCTCCACTGCCGTCAAATAGTACCCGCAGCGGATCATCTCCTCCTCGCGAATCTTCTTTCCGGCAATGGGGTCCTTTTTCTGACCCTGCCGCAGCAGCTTGCGGAAATCGGGCCTGACTGCCGGGGACGGCTTTGTCGGTTCCTTCATCTGTGGCGCAGCTTGCTCCTTGATCCCCGACGGCTCGGCCTTCGGTGGGATGAACATGCTCGGCAGTGCCGGCGGCTGCGTGAAAATCGCCTTCATCATGCGAGCTTTCTTGTCGTCACCCAGTTTCGGTGCGGTTTCGTCACTCATGCCGCGTTCCTTGTGGCTTCGATGAAGGTTTGCAGAAGGTCGTCGAAGACCCCTTCGCTCTCGGCAACCGCCTTCGCATCAGGCACCGCGGGGCTGTAAAGGGTCTGCCCGGTCTGAAGATCGCGGTACGCAACACGATTGTGCAGGACGTGTTCTGCAATGGGCGTGCCGTTGGCCTGGATGATGGCGCGCAGTTCGTTCAGGGCTCGCGCCCTGCCATCGATGATGGTCTGCTTGGTGAGCACGAATATCGCAGGCAGCGGTTTACCCCGGCTCTCGACCGCCAGCGGGATGTAGTGGTCGGTGACCTGGATGGCGGCGGTCACATCGTCGAGGGCAAAATAGACCGGCACGACGACAATATCGGCCGCGAAGATCCCGGCCATGAGGTTGTCATTTGTGGTGCCTTCCGTATCGATCAAGACGACAGAGCGCTCACCGTTGTGAATGGCTGCGGCGTCAAGGATTTCCTGCGGCGTCATCGCGCTCACAAGCTGGAGCCTGTCGGGACGATTGCCAGCCTCACCCAGCATCTGGAACCAGCGATTCATGTTCTGCCGCCGGTCCCCGTCGATAAGAGTGACCGAATAGCCCCGATGCAGCGCGACGGATGCGAGGGTGCGCAGCATCGTCGATTTGCCAGTGCCGCCCTTGGGGATCGCAGCGGAGATGATCATGGGGGCCTCCTTCCGGCGTGGGCTTCTTGTATCCATGTTAACATGGATACATGTCATCATGGACACATGGAATAATATCGCGGTCGAAACATGGTGACATTGTCGACGGGGAAGGCTGGTTTGGCAACCCAGGCGCGCATCCATAAGGGCTCGCTAAAGGTGCAGTTTTTGCGCAGCTGCTGTCTTCAGGAAAGAAGCGGTGGCCCATCGAGTGCGCATTTCCGACTAAGCTTTCCCGGCTGCGCATCAGAGGGGCCGATGTTCCTTGATAACATGGATACAAGTCGCCAATGCATCATAGACACATCGCATCAAATCACGATGGGAACATTTCGCCCGCGCTGCTGCCGCTGACAACTGCGCTGGAGAGAGAACCCCGCCCGTACCTACAATTCCACCTCTTTCCTATTGGATGGCAGGATAGCCTATTTTGTGATACACACAAAATAGGCGGCGCGGCCCTGACGGGCCTTAGCGCCCGCAAGCGGGCTTGAGAGATGGATGCAGACGTCCAGAAAGCAGCGGTAAAGAACGCGTCACGGCGCTACGGCGAGGTGACCCACATCCGGTTTTCGGCTGACGAGATGGCCAGCCTCAAAGCCATTGCGGAGCGCGATGGCGTAACGGTCAGCGAGGGGGTCCGACGTCTCGTGCGGGCAGAGACCGGGCATCTGCCGATCGCGTCAGAGGCGTTGCGGCCAACGATCGTGGAGATGACCGATCAGCTGCGGCGCGTCGGCATCAATTTCAATCAGGCGGTGCGCGCCATGAATGACGGCCGTGTTGCCCATGATGAGGATCTTGAGCAGGCGCTGATCGCCGTGGGTGACCTCGTGCGGCAGTTCCGCGAGGAACTAAAGGCGATGACCGTCGGACCCCGCAAGGCGAGGGAGGCCAGGCCATGAGCGATCGTCTTGCTGGCTACGCGGCCGAAATCGAACGCTATCTTCGAGGCGAGTCCGGCGTGAAGCGTGAGGAGCTGGACGACGACAAGTCCGTGACGGGCGCCCGACGCGCGGCCGGTGAATTCCAGGCGATGAAGAGTTATGAGGGGACCGGTGGCGGCGGACGCCTCGGGCAAGGACAAGCCGGCTCGACGGTAGGTGGAGGCAGGAATGCCCCTCGTTCGTCGGTGGGAGGGACAGGACTGGCGGGGAGCTCCATGTCCAACAGGGCACCGAAGTCCACTGCTGCTGTGAGCTCGCCCAAGGCCGCTAGCGCGCCGATCATGGTCTACGGCGCCACGCTCGCCGGTTTCCGGCCGGAAGAGGAGGAGGAAGACTGGAAGCGGCGCGGCGGCGGCGGCCGTGGCCGTGGAGCTGTTCGTCCGAGCGGTACAGGACGAGCGGTGCGGGCGGGCTATCAGGCGCGGGCCGTGGCGGCACGGGCAGGCTATGCGGCGGGCGCGCAACCTGGCGTGTTCAAGGTCATGCCCAATCCGCCGTCGACCAGGGAAGCCGCCGCTCGGCTGCTCAATTACATCGGAAAGCGCGAGGACGAAAAAGGCGAGAAACACGACATCGAGATTTTCGACGAGGACGGGCAGGTGCTTGCGACAGGCGGCGCACGAAAGGCGTTCCTGGAGACGTTTTGCGAGACGTTCGAACCGCCCTTGGAAAACACCAATTTTCTGGAGGTTCGTTTCGAGCTCGCCGGCGAGGTCACCGATGCCGCCTTGAGCGAGGCGCTGAACGAGGCCTTCGGTGCAAAACCGTTCGTCTATACGCAGGATGAAAAGACGGTGCAGGTTTACGCGCATACCGATGAGCGGGCAGGACCTATTGCGAGGGTCCTTGCCGGTGGTCGAGAAAATTCGCGCAGCAAGGCGCTCGACAAGATCGAGGCGCGTTTGTCTGAAGCTATGGGCGCGGCGGGGGTGGTCGCCAAGGCAGAGGTAACGGCGGCCGTGAGCCGTGAACCCAAAGCAAAATATTTCCTGCAGAAGTTCATCCGCACCCACAGCCAAGTCCGCCACGCAAATGGCGAGGTTGTGCCCGGGGTGAAGAATTCCACCAAGGCTGCGGCTTCGGTCTATGAGCAATGGAGCCCGCAGTTTTCGGGGCGTGAGCGGCGCAATGCCTATCACCTACTTTTCTCGGCAAGGGCCGGCACCGATGCCAACGCCGTCATGGCCGCGGCGCTCGCCGTGCTCGAGGAGCGCGCGCCAGGATACAAGTTCGTCCTGGCGCATCACAACGACACCAAGCACGTCCATATTCATGCAATGGTGCAGGCACGGTCAGCCGATGGCGAGCGTCTGAAATTCTACAAGCCAGATCTGGTCGCCTGGCGCGAGGCCTTTGCGGAAAAAGCACGCGAGAACGGCATTGCGATGGTGGCGACGCGGCGCATGGATCATGCGATGACGCGGCCATTCACCAAGGAGCATGCCGGAGCCTATAGCCGCGCCCAGAGCGATCCGCGCTACCAGGTCAGCGCCAGGACGATCGAGCGAGTGGAGGCCAAGCGGCAACGCCGTCTGGATGGGCAATCCCTTGTCGTGAACGGTGATGCAATCGCTGCCGCATGGCAAAAGACTGTGACGACGATGCGGACCGCGGGCATAGTCGGTCAGGCTCTCACGGCAGCGGAGTCGATCGGCAGCAATTTTCTGCGGTTCCGTCGCGATCGGACAGGTGAGGGGCAACCAGGTCCTGCCGCGGGTCGCGGAGCTGATCAATCGGGGCAGAAGTCTTTTCTGTCCCATCCCGGTATGAGAGAATTGAATGCACTGATAGGAGATTTGAACATGGCGCAAACCCCCTTGGAAATGCGGCGTCAGATGGCCCGCGTCAATCAGGCTCTGGACAACATGCGCGAGACGCTGCCGGCGGCGCATCAAGGACAGTTCGAACAGTATCGTGAAGAGGTCAACGACAAGATGCACGACCGTCTGGCGCGGCTGCAATTCGAGCGGCAGCAGCGTCGCCGTGGTGGCAGCGGCGACCCGATCCCCGAGCGCGAGGCGCGAGGGCGAGACCTTCCAACTCGGGACGATCCCCGCCAGCCGGAAGAGCCGCGCACCGGCACCGAGCAGGAGAAGGTGAGAGCCAAGCAGAAGGACGCGAACAAGCAGAAGGCGCGACAGTCGGAAGAGCAGGACCGGAAGACCCAGCGCTCAAACGATAACGACCACGAGCGTTGAGCAAGGGCCGACAGCGTCCTTGCGCGGTGGTTATCAAAACGAAGCATTCGTCGCGGGATGATCAGACCAGATGGCAGAAATGCGCCCTATCTCGGCGAGCGGCCTTGGACTGACGGTGTCCTCGTTCACCTCAATGTTCTCCTTCGACGATTGTCGCGCCCCGCAGAGTGGCCGGGCTTCAAAAGCGGACTCGGCTGACTAGGCCCTCGGCTTCGTGACTGGGAGGTGACCAGATTCCAAAGCCCACCTTTCTTGACATTGCCCGCCGCGCCGGGGTTGGCACGGCGACGGTTGAGCGCGTGCTGAACGGCAGGGGTGGCGTCACGCCTGCCACTGTCGAGAAGGTCGTCGCGGCCGCTCGCTCGCTCGACTATCCTCGGCGCTTGCCGGAAGCTCATCACGGGGTGATCAGGATCGAGGTCATCCTGGTGCGTCCGGACGCCACCTTCTTTGCCCGACTGTCTCGCGCTTTCGAGCGCATCGCCGCGACGCTCGATCGCTCCATCGCCGTCCACCGCACCTTTCTCGACGAGGCGGACCCGGCGGCGATCGCCAGGCGCATTCTTGATCCGGACATGCGCCGCGCCGGCCTCATCCTCGCAGTTCCCGACCACCCGCTGGTTGGCGCCGCCTTGAGGAAACTCGAGGCCGAAAACATCCCGACCGTGCAGATCGTCACTGAGATTTCCGGCACCAGCGGGGCCTATGTCGGTATCGACAATTATGCCGCCGGACGCATGGCAGGGCTGTTGTTGTCGCGCATGCAAAGGCGGCCAGGCAAGGTGGTGGCGGTCTGCCACAGCCAGATCTACCGCGTGCACCGCGACCGCGTGCGCGGCTTCTTCGACTACCTGATGCAGACGGCGACCGAACATTTCGAACCGATCGGGGCGCTGTTCGGTCATGACGATGGAGACCGCAACGCTGAGCAGCTTCTTGAAGCCTTGAAGCGCTGGCCCGACCTTGCCGGTCTCTATAATGCAGGCGGCGCCAATTCGGCGCTCAACGATGTCTTGCGCCGAGATCCGCTCGGACGCCAGGTCTTCTTCGTCGGCCACGAACTCACCGAGCGCAGCGCCGCTGCACTACGCGAGGGTACGATGGATGTCGTGCTCGACCAGGCCCCCGAGGCGCAGGCGAGGCGAGCCATGGACCTCGTGCTGGCGACATTGAACCTGCACGACCTGCAAGTCGAAAACCCGCCGATCCGCTTCGTCACCTTCACTGCCGAGAACCTTTGATCTGATTTGATCAAGGTAGAGCGAGCTTCGCCTCCGTCACGGTGCTACCTTCCTAACGGACGGCGATCGCAAATGAAGTTCGCCTCCTCATCCAGCCGCTTTGCGTCCGCCTTCCCCGTTGGGAGAAGAGGCTGGCGCCAAGCGCAGACGATCTCCCTTTCCCCTCGAGGAAAGGTCGGATTGCCAGAAATCGGTTGGCAACCCGGGTGAGAGGGCATTCTTCCACATGCAATGGCGCTCCGCGAAGGGGAGGACGACTAGTGACGAGACGGCTGACGGCCTACGATCTGAGGAGCGCCAAGGGCAGCCGCAAATGGCTGCAGCTTCACGTCGACACGCCGGCTGAGGCCGCCGCGGCTGTCGCCTGCGATATCGTAATCCTCTCGAGCGAGCCCGACCACAAGCTGGAATTGATCCGTGAGGCGGCGCCTTTCGCCTTCTTGTCGGTCGGCATGCCGCATGGCGCGGTCGCCTCGCCCGACGAGGCGGTACGGCTCGGCTTTGACATGATCAATCGCGGCGCCGACGCCGTCTATTGCTCGCATTCGCCGCGCTTCATCGAGGCGATGGCGGCGGAGGGCATTCCGGTTACCGGCCATGTCGGCCTGGTGCCGAACCGCGCCACCTGGACGAATTTTCGCGCCGTTGGAAAGACCGCAGAAGAAGCCTTCAAGGTGCTGCGCGCGGCCAAGGACCTTGAGAATGCCGGTGCCGCCTGCATCGAGGTCGAGGTCGTGCCGGTGCGGCTTGCCGATCACATCACGCGCTCGATCTCACTCATCACCATGGGCATGGGCTGCGGCAGCGCCTGCGACACGCAGTACCTATTTTCCAGGGACGTGCTCGGCACCCACACCGGTCACTATCCGCGCCACGCCAAACGCTATGCCGATTTCGTCACACTGGAGGCCGAACTGCAGGAGAAGCGCATCGCCGCCTTCCGCGCCTTCAGCCGCGATGTGACAGCTGGCGCCTATCCCGAAGCGAAGCACCAGGTCGACATGGACGATGCCGCCTATGACCGCTTCCTCACCCTTTCCCAATCCCTGTGAGAATGACATGGACGACCTGAAGTACGGCACGCGCAACAAAAGAGGCGACTGGGCTCCGAGCGAGCCGGCAGGCACCGCGCCGCTGTTCGCCTTTCCGCCGCGTCCGCTGGCGCTGCTGAAATGGCTGCCGCACTATTTCCTGCCCTACAATCTGCTGTTCGCGCTCTCGGCGGTCGCGTGGTGGCACTACGTGCTGCCCGACGTCGAGGTCATGAAAACGCTGAGCCTCGGATGGATCCTCAGGCTCTTCCTCGTCAACTGCGCGGCGCTGCTTGTCTTCTTCGGCGTCTTCGAGCTCCGGCTCTACATTTTGAGAGCCCAGGGCAATCGCTTCAAATACAACGGCAAATGGCCCTCCGAGCAGAAGAGCAAGGCTTTCTTCTTCGAGGACCAGAACCTTGACAACATGCTGCGTACCTTCGGCACCGGCATGCCGATCTGGACGGCGATCGAGGTCGCGATCCTCTACGCCTATGCCAACGGCTACGTGCCGTGGCTGACAGTCGCCGAGCATCCCGTCTACCTGGTTTGCCTGGCGCTGGTGGTGCCCATCATCCACGAGACGCATTTCTTCTTGCTGCACCGGGCAATCCACTGGCCGCCGCTCTACAAATGGGTGCATTCGGTGCACCACAACTCCGTCAACCCGTCGCCCTGGTCGTCGCTGTCGATGCACCCCGTCGAGCAGTTCGGCTATCTCGGCGTTGCACTCTGGCACCTGGTCATCCCGTCGAACCCGCTGCTTGCGCTCTACCAGCTCCACTATGCCGGCTTCGGCGCCATTCCCGGTCATGTCGGCTTCGACAAGGTCGAACTCGGCGAGGCCACCAGCATCGATAGCCACGCCTACATCCATTACCTCCATCACAAATATTTCGAGGTGAATTACGGCGACGGCCTCATCCCGTTCGACCGATGGTTGGGCACTTTCCACGACGGCAGCAAGGAAGGCGAGGCCCGCATGCAGGCCCGCTACGAGAAGAAGAAGGCGCGCGCCAACGCCGCCCATTGACAGCCCGACCAGACAGCCACGCGAGGCGTCCGCGCAAGCCATCCCGCAAGGGCCGGAAGTCAAAGGAGGGGTGAACCGGCACTCCATCCATAAGGGAGGAAAACCGTGAAGAAGCTTTTCATTTCGACCGCGTTGGCGGCCTTGATGTCGACCAATGCGATGGCTGCAAAAATTGGCGTCAGCATCGTCAACTTCGACAACAATTTTCAGACGTTGCTGAGGGACGGCATGCAGGCCCGCGCCAAGGAGAAGGGCGCCGGCATCCAGGTCGAGGACGCGCAGAATGACGTCGCCAAGCAACTCGACCACGTGAAGAACTTCATCGCCACCGGCGTAGACGCCATCATCGTCACGCTGGTCGACACCAATGCGTCAAGGACGCTCAGCGAGGAAGCTGCCAAGGCCGGCATCCCACTGGTCTTCGTCAACCTCGAACCATCAGACATGGCGAGCCTGCCGGAGAAACAGGTCTATGTCGGCTCCAACGAGGTAGAGTCCGGCACGCTGGAAGCCTTCGAGGTGTGCAAGATGCTGCGCGCCAAGGGCAAGTCGGCAGGTGCCAAAGCCTACATCGTCATGGGCAGCCTCGTCCACCAGGCGGCCCTGCAGCGGACCAAGGATGTCGAGCAGATCTTCGGCACCGACATGTGCAACTTCATCAAGATCGTCGACAAGCAGTCGTCCGAATGGTCGCGCGACAATGCCCAGAACCTGATGACCAACTGGCTGACCGCCGGCGGCGCGCCGGATGCCGTCATCGCCAACAATGACGAATCCGCCATCGGTGCCATCCTGGCGCTCAAGGCCAACGGCGTCGACATGAAGAACGTCGTCGTCGGCGGCATCGACGCCACGCAGGACGGCTTGCAGGCGATGAAGGCCGGCGATCTCGCGGTCACCGTGTTCCAGAACGCCAAGGGCCAGGGTGGCGGCGGCGTCGACGCCGCACTCGCGCTGGCCAAGGGCGAGAAGGTCGACGGCGTCGTCTACGTGCCGTTCGAACTGGTGACCCTGGCCAACGCCGCCGACTACCTCAACAAGAACTGATCCCAGGACCGGGGCCTCCGGAACGGCAATGCCGCCCGGAGGCCCGACCGCAACTCATAGAGGAAAAAATGTCCAGCTGGATCACCGTCTGCGGCCTCGACGATATCGAACAGGAAGGTGCCCGCCGTTTTGACCATGAAGGCCGTACCTACGCCATCTTCCGCTCGCCCGATGATGAAGTGTTCTGCACCGACGGCCTATGCACGCACGAAGCGGTACACATCGCCGACGGACTGGTCATGGATTACGAGGTCGAATGCCCCAAGCACGCGGGCGCCTTTGACTATCGCACCGGCGCGGCAAAGCGGCTGCCGCCTTGTGTCAATCTCAGGACCTATCCTGCAAGGGTCGAAGAGGGCTCCGTCCTGGTTGCGATGCCGGAGACAGGAGCCTGAGGCTTGGTGGGGCAGTCGACCTGCTCCCGTACCGCTTCGGTCAGTTAACTACTACGAAAGCGGCGTGCCTAAATGTCCGCTTCCGGCCCCGTTTCAGACATTCGTGACCGGCGTCATGATAAGAAGCGCCCATCACTGACCGGGGTCCACTGAGGGAAGCCGACCTTCCCCAGCCTTTCGCCAGGCACGGAGTCTTTGCCAACCACGCATTTGAAGCCTATGCTTCCCACATCGGCCGCCAGATCCTTCGGACGCAGCCGACAGTAAGAGGTACGTGCTCTTGCCCGTCAGGGAGAGAGCCATGCCGCAATCCCTTCTTCGCAATCGTGTATTGAAAACCCTCTCCCCAGGGGATTTCGCGCTACTGCAGCCGTCAATGCATCACGTCGAACTGGGCATCAAAGACCAGCTTGAGGTCTCGTATCAGCCGATAGAGCGCGTGTATTTTCCAGAGATGGGCATCGCTTCAGTGGTCGCCACGATGACCGGCGGGCGGCAAAGCGAAGTCGGCATCGTCGGCCACGACGGCATGACAGGAGTTGCCGTTATTCTCGGCCAGGACAGGTCTCCCAATGAAACTTATATCCAGGTCGCAGGCAATGGCTGGATCCTCCCGGTTGAAGCTCTTCGTTCTGCAATTGCGGCAAGCCAGTCCCTTCGCGAGTCACTGCTTCGCTATGCCCACGCGTTCCTCGTCCAGTCGTCCCGGACGGCACTGGTCAACGGCCATTCGAAAATCGAGGAGCGGTTGGCCCGCTGGTTGCTGATGGTCCAAGACCGCGCCGAAGGAAACAAGATTTACCTGACGCATGAATTTCTGGCGACCATGCTTGGCGCCCGGCGCCCTGGCGTTACCACCGCTCTCCAAATGCTTGAATATCGGGGGTTGGTTCACGCCAAGCGCGGCGAGATCACGATTGTCGACCGCGTTGGAATGATCCAGCTCACACATGGTGCTTACGGAGAGGAGGAGCAAAGTCACTTCGGCCTAACCTCCGCCTGATTGTCCTGAATCGGACAGAGCCTCACAGGCTGTCGAATTGGTGCCATAAATCGAGTTGGTCAGGGTTCAGGGAGGAATTTTCGATGACCAACACTTTTCACGCCGTCACGGTTGAAAGGGCTGCCGAAGCCTATGTTCTCTCCAGAGGCAAGGCCCACTTCCTCTCCATCGCCCAGGCGATCCGCGCCATCCGGACGCTCATGCCGACATGCAGGGCCACCGACCGTGAGTTGGAGGAGCTGTTGGCGGCGGCTTCTATCGTTCACGGCGTGCCCGTCGCTTTCGATGCAAAAACGGCCGATGGTGTAAAACCACGGCTCCATTCGTAGGCCACTGGTTCATCTTCGCCATCGCGCTTGGCCTCGGTGCCACCTTCTATCTCGTTATCCATCAGCGCTATTCCTCGGCCAACCGCCGTGACCAGCACATGCGCTCGTTCGCGTCGCTCTTTGCGCATACGACTCGATCGCGTGTTACAGCCCTCAGACTGTTCCTTGAGCATTCACAGCCAGATACGCAGCCAAGCAGCGAGATGCTTGAGGCTGCGCGCAATGCCGCGAGCGAACTGGAATCGATCACCAACAGTGTGCTCCAGATCGCCTATGCGCCACAAGATTCCAGCACTGTGCCGCTCGGCCAACTGCTAGAAGATATAACGGCAGAGCGTAGCGGTTTGGTGCAAGTCCGTATCGACTCCAAAGCGCGCTTGCACCCCGTACCCTCGGCGCCATTCCGGTTGGTCGTGAACGAGCTGATCGAAAACGCTCTTGCCGCTTCGTCGGACGTCAATAACGCCCAAGTTCTTGTCTCCGCGACAGTCAAGCGACAGCCATTCCTCCCCCGCACCTATCTAGTGCTTGAGGTGGCCGACAAGGGTTCAGGCATGCCGCCTACGATCGCTGCAAAAGCGACTACCCCTTTCTTTTCAACGCGAGCCGGGAATCATACCGGGCTTGGCCTGACCGCATGTTCTCAGATGGTCTCGACGCTGAACGGAAAGCTCATCATCAAAAGCGCTCAAGGTATCGGCACAACCGTGCAGATCAGAATTCCGCCGCTGGCCTCCGCCGCAGCTAGTTTTTGGCAATCGTTTCGCAAATACGGGCGAACGAAGGAACACTCGCAGGGCGGCTAGGTGTCAGTTCTGCTCTATCTTGGCCTGAATTACACGGTCTGCGCGACCTCCGTCGGAGCTTGCCAGCTCATTCCGCTCTCCGCTGGCAGGATAATGATGCTGGATCGGCTCTCGAATGGAAGCCTACCTTTCCAGCCGATCGGAAACAGGTGGATCAGCTGTTGGCGGGATCTTTTCGGAAAAGAGGAAGGTCGCTGGATCAAGTTTCAACGCCTTGGCGATCGCCGCAATCGTGTCCACGCTGATGTTGCCGCTCGCGCGTTCCAGTTTCGTGAATGTCGCCTCCGCCACACCGATGAGTTCAGCCATCTCATAGCGGTGCAAAGTACGTCGTTGTCGCTCAAAATCGATGATGTGCGCCAGCCGCTTGCGGATCGCATTGTCGTCCAACCGATGCGCCCATTCCGGAACTTTCTTACCGCCGGCGAGCAGTCCTGCAAAAGACACTTGCAAGCCATTTGCCATGATCTGCAGCGTCGTCAATGTGACATTATTTTTCTGACGCACAGTCTGAATGTAGGTTCGATAGGCCAGTTTTTCGCCCTCGGCGGTCCGAAACAGTTCGGCCATGTGCATATGGGATAGGCCGCGTCTGGCTCTCTCCCGCTCAAGCGTCAGGGCAATGTTGGCGCGCAACGGGTTGTTGACCACGCCTCCGTCGTCTCGTTTCATAAATCGATGTAGTCGCACAAACCTGCCTTTTCGACCTGTCCTTTTTCGCGCGGATCATCCATAGTAAACTGTCAAATCTGCAGCGAGGAAAAGGCTATGACCATACTCAAATTTCTACTGGGGGGTGCCGTCGCCATCGCGGGCGCCGCAGCTCTTCCATCCCAATCAAAAGCGTCGGAATGGGGCTGTCAGGTCCTCCTATGTCTTTCCGGCGACTGGCAAGGCACCCCCTCGTGCCACCCGCCAACTTACAAGTTGATTGCGGCGATGGAAGCCCCGGGTTTCAATTGGCCGACCTGTCCGCAAGCCAACTCGAGCGCGGCGAGATTTGAGAAGTATGAGGATTGTCCGTCTGGCTGGCAAGCAGTTGGCAGCTCCGAATCCGATCGGGCGGGCTTAGGTCAAGAACGGAACATCTGCCGCCTCGCGGCTGATAGGCTCTCCTTGCCCGTCGTTTTCAAAAACGCCCTCGGCGGGCATCATGGAGACGGATCACGTCAGGTCCAAATCGAAATCGACGGCAAGGCGGTTGCGGCAACAATCCAGACCGCGGGGAACGATCGAGGGCATTCCATTGGTAATGGCCCGACCTACTACACCATCCCTCGACCGATGCGCGGAAAGCCCTGGTTCATCGAGTATGATGACGCGAACGGCGTGCGCCAGAAAAGCTGGTTCAATCTCAACATGCCATAAGCCAGGCCATCACGTAGGACGAGGACTATGAGGGCCACAATTCAGGGAGGTTTGTAGTGTTCAAGGCGCTTCTGCTATCCACAATGATTATGAACACAGGCGCAGTGTTGACGGCGGCTGGTCAGAGCGACAAGCCGCGATCAAGTGTGGACAATCCTATGTGGCCCGCTTCACTGAAATGGGACTGCAGGACCGCTGCCAAAATCGTGTGTGAGCGTGGTGGCAGTTGCTCGGTGGCTGAGGACCACACGGGATTTGTGCTGAACTACGGCAGCAACGAGGCTGAGTTCCCGGCCAGCAATGTCAGGATCAAACGTCACTATCAACAGACCGTGCAGGCAAGCCCTTTGCAGCAGGAAGTCAAAGTCGAACTGGCCGACAACCGCGTTCTATGGCTGACGGCCGTGGATGCCAGCCGCACGTATTCGGAAGCGTGGGTCGGCGCACTAAGCGAGCTGAAGGGTGGCGCGGTACTGATGGAATCCGAGGGAGTCTATTGCATGCCGCACAAGTGAGTGCGCCGAGAGGACAGGCGAGCAAGGGCGATGTGGTCTGACCGGGGCGCCGACCCCGGCGCCGACCCCGGCGTTTAAGAAGTGTTCAGAGTCTTCCGTCCGATTTTATCGAGCGGTGAGGTGATGGTAAGTAATATCGATCTGTCGTATCGAGATGTAGAGCAGGAGTAACTGCAACGACACTTCATCTTGCTCCTCTATGTGACTGACGAAGATTTGAGGCGCGCACAATGCGTACTTTGCATAACTGGGAAATATTAATTATAACTGGTGAAAGTCGCATAATCTATCTTATGGAACTTCGATTTCGTTAAACTGAAGCACTACACAAATCTGAACGACGTGCCGTGAAGTGGTGCGTGATGGCCCGCGGCCGGGCGCAATCCCGAAGCTGTACGCGAAAATCTCGTGGTGCCAACGATGCTGTCTATGGAATCGCGTCAAATCACCAGTACATACATCGGCTATTTGAGGTCCGCCTCAAGCTTTTCATCCCCAAAAGAATTGCCTCCCAGGTGCGGCTCGATAACCGAAGCTTGGCGATCTTATTCCACATCCGAGATACCTCCTCAGAACATGATCGATAATAGTGTTGCAGGCGCGCCACCGCAATTGCTTACCGCGATCACCTCCGAGAGCGCTCCGAGGATTGCTCATCCCGACGACGTACGTGGCGAGGATCGACCCGCCTGCGCCAATTCGGACGAGCGTGTATCCGGCGCAATCCTGAACCGATCGTGAGCTGAAGCTGCTGGAGGGAGCCCTTCCAACTCGTCACTGACCCCAGACCGATCCTGGCAGCGCGTTGAGCGGGATTTTCAGATAACGCAGGCCATTTTCCTCGACCTGAGGCAGCTCTCCTCCGCGAATATTAACCTGGAGGGCATGCAACATGAGCCTTGGCATCGGCAATGCCCTGTCTCGCGCCTCTCGAAGCCTGATGAACGCACTCCGAGATTGACCGGCGGCGTGCTGGTTTTTCTCTTTCTGCTCCGCCACCGAACTCTCCCACAGAGCCTGGCGCCCTCCCGGCTTGTAGTCGTGACCGGTAAAGAGACGGGTCTCGCCGGGTAAGCTCAAAATGTCCTGGATGGACTGCCACAGATCAGCTGCGCTGCCACCTGGAAAATCTGCACGGGCGGAGCCGCTATCGGGCATGAAAAGTGTGTCGTGAATGAACGCTGCATCGCCGATGACATAGCTTATCGACGCCAAGGTGTGTCCTGGCGAGTGCATGACGCGCGCTTCCAGCTCGCCGATGTTGAAGGTCTCGCCGTCGCAAAACAGCCGATCCCATTGTGAGCCGTCACACGGGAGATCCGAGAAGTTATAGATCCGTTGCCAGATCCGCTGCACTTGCTTCACGTGCTCGCCGATAGCTGTCGGCACGCCGGTTTTTGCCTTGAGATAGCGCGCGGCCGAAAAGTGATCCGCATGCGGATGGGTGTCCAGGATCCACTCGAGCTTCAAATTGCGGCTGTTGATGTAGTGGAGGATCGCGTCCGCATTTGTCGTTGCTGTCGAGCCAGACTTTTCGTCGAAATCGAGTACGGGGTCGATGATGGCGCATCTTCGTGAACTCGGGCATGCAACGACATATTGGATGCTGCCCGTCCGTGCATCATAGAACCCGGCGACTTCAGGCTGCTGCATGGGCAATGCCCTCGACTGCGGCTCGCGGGAAGAAGATCGCCCGGCCAGGATCGAGGTCGTAGTCATGTTCGAAGTCCGTTGCGTCCGACGCAATCTGCGCTACAGCATCGAGTATGAACTGCACCTTCTCGTCCGGCAGCAGAACGCTGAAATTCAACCGGGTGAACCCAGGCTTTTTCATTTCGTCGCCGGAGAGAATGGCTTGCCTGATTTCCTCGGACCGTTCGTCGTCGATCGACAGCAGTCTGTGGACATACGGGCCGGCGCAGGCGCAGCCACCGCGCGCCTGGATCCCGAACCGGTCGCTTAGCATGCGCGTGATCAGCTGCTGGTGGACGTAGCCACCCTTTCCGTTTTCGACCCTAAAGGAAAAGATCGGAAGCCGCTCAGGATCCGACAGGCCGAGGAGCTCCAGCCGCGGCACGTCTTTCCATGCGCGAAAAGCACGACGCGCCAGCTCGCGATTGCGCGCTGTCATCGCGTCGAGTCCGATCGCATCTTTGACGATGAAGGCCAGCGCGGCTCGTATGTCGCCGATCACGTTCGGCGTGCCGGCTTCCTCGCGGGATTCCAGGCTGTCGCTGTAATCGTGTGTCTTCGGGGAGACAAACTTCACCGTCCCGCCACCTGGCCACGACGGCGTTTTCGTCGAAGATACGTCGCGTCGAACGATCAAGATGCCGGAAGCGCCGGGGCCTCCGAGGAACTTGTGAGGCGAAACAACTATTGCGTCGATCTCGGCATCTGGGGCGGGCGACATGGAAATCGGCAGGTAAGGACCTGCGCCCGCATAGTCCCAGATCATCTTTGCGCCGGCGGCCTTCACGATCACGGTGATGGCCGCGACATCGCTGGTGATGCCCGTGACGTTCGAGGCCGCGGACATCGAGCATATCGTTAGATCTGACGACCCCCCGCCAACCGCGTCCTTGAGCTGAGACAGGTCCGGCCCGCCAGACGGATGCTCAGCGATTTCCACGATTTCTGCCCCGCTCTCGCGCCAGGGCAGAATGTTGGAGTGATGCTCATAGGGACCGATAATGATCCGAGCGCGCTTGCCCGCTGCCACGGCTTCAGCGACGCCGAATAGCTTGACGAGGCGGTTGATCCCCGACGTAGCGCCGGAGCCGGTGAAGATCACAGCATGCCGTTCGGTGACCCCGCAGAATTGACCGATCAGGGCGCGCGCTTCCCGACGCATGCGGGTCATGAAGCCTCCGCAATACGAGGCTTCCGTGTGGCTGTTGGCGTAGTACGGCAGGACCTCGTCAAGCACAAAGCGCTCGATCTGACGGAGTGCGCGGCCTGACGCGACATAGTCGGCGTACACCAGGTCCTTTGGCCCGTAGGGACCCTCGATTTTCGCCGTCGATCCCACAAGCCCATCCCGGAGGTCGGCGGTCACGTCAGCCTTTTTCAACCCCTGGCGGAACTTTGACAGAGGGGTCTCGGTCTGCCTCGTCGTTGGGCGAACTGCTTGCACGGTCAGTCTCCCGGCTCGGATATTGACTCGGATTGTAGCCTGCTCCAGGCTCGAAAAATTCACCTATTTTCTGCAATTTCTTGCAAAGAGCGTGTCATATGATCGAAAATCTGGCGAAAATCGATGCATTTGATATGAAGATTTTGACGGCCATGCAGATCGATGCAAGCCTTTCGCAGCGAGATTTGGCGGAGAGGGTCGGCCTGTCTCAGAACGCGTGCTGGCGGCGGATCCAGCGCCTGCAGTCGCTAGGTCTTATCCGCGGGTCGCACAGCAATATCGATCTGCGAGCGCTGGGGCTCGACCTGACGGTTTTCGTAATGGTCCGCACTCGCCACCATTCCAAGGAGTGGAGTGAGGCGTTCCGTGCCCATGTTGAACGGTTGCCGGAGGTGATCGATTTCTATCGGATCGGAGGGGACTGGGACTATCTGATCAAGGTCGTGACACAAGGCATGTCCGGCTACGATGCGTTCTACCAGAAACTGATCACGAACTTCGATCTGGCTACGGTGACAGGCTTCTTTTCCATGGAAGCGATCATCAACAATCGTCCAGTGGATCTGACCAATCTGCGATAATGCGGCGCCTGCTGTTGGACACTTCGCCTTCATCGTCGCCAAGCCGTCGACCGTGGCACCCACCAGGGTGAGGTGTCGATTACATGAGCCCGCAGGTCTGGCTGCGAGTTCGCCCCATCAGCTGTTTGCAGGCCTCAACTGAGCCTTGAGTTCCTCCGCCCTTGCTGCGCGGGTCCTGATGACGCTTCGCTCAGGTCCGTACCCTAAGGGCTTGCTCCAGCCTGTCGGCAATCTGGGTGACGATATAGGCAATCACCATGTAGATCACGACGGCAATCACGAAGGCTTCGAGGTAGTAGTAGTTCAGCGCGGCGGTCAACTGGGACTGGGCGAAGATATCGACAACCTCGATGGCGAATCCGAGAGAAAGCGCCTTCATGATGACCATCATCGAGGTTGTCAGGTCGGGAATTGCCGTGAGAGCCACCTGGGGAAATAGGATCCGTCGGAACAGTTGGCCGCTTGTATAGCCCAGCGAATGGGCGGCGTCTGACTGACCGGTGTCGAAGGCGTTCAAGGCTCCCTTGATAATCTCGGATTGGAACGCAGCGATACAGCCTGTCACCGCAATAACAAGGATGACCGAGTTGGGTGTTTCATGGGCGTTGAAGTTGACCCCGAGCAACGAGAGCAGGAACTGGAACGCCGGGGGCAGACCGAAATAGGCGAGGAAAATCACGATCACCATCGGAACGCCCTTGAAGACGATCTTGTAAGCCATGATGAGCTCTCGCAGCACCGGGACTCGTCTATATTCGACGAGTGCAAAAATGCTGCCGACTAGCGTCGACAAGACGAAAATCGTCAGCGCCATTCCAAGCGTTACAGGTACGGCGCCCAGAATTTCCTGGGTGTCCTGGAGCAAAATTTCGGTATCGAACATGGTTTAATACCCTTTAGGTCAGACGCTGGCGATGGCCGCGTTCTTGATCTGAGCTGTTGTCGTGGCCTCAGGCGCCTGCATCGGCGAGCGAAGCTCGAACAAGTGCACGATGAACCAGGCAATCAGGCACATAAGCGCATAGATAACCGCCAGGACGAGGTATGTTTCGAACTGGTACTGGTTATAGTCGCGCTCCATGATCAAATGCGCGGTCGCCATCACGTCCGCCGCCCCGATGTACATGACCAGCGCAACGTTGTGGATCAGATAAATGATGGAGTTTCCATAGCCCGGCAATGCGAAGTGCACCGCTTGCGGGCCGACGATGCGGGTGATCTTCTGGCGAAAGGTATATCCGAGACTGTCGGCTGCATCATGCTGGCCGCGATCGACGGCCAGGTATGCGGGCCGCAGGACTTCCGACAGATAGCCGCCATGGTAAAAGCTCAGTCCGACCATCGCAGCGATCGTCGGCGAGAAGAAATCTGCGGAGCCGAACAGGGCCACCAATAGGGGGAGCCCGTAGAACGCGACGAACAACTGGAGGACGACGGGAACGCTGCGGGCATAGGACACGTAGAGGTCGGTGAGGTGGCTGACCACTGGTATCCTGCGAATCCGCAATGTTGTCGCAACGAGCGCCAAGCAAAAGCCGACCAACATGGCGGTAAACGTGATAGCGAGCGTCAGCGGCAATGCCGAGAGCAACTCGGGAATCATAGCAGAAACATCCACTTTGAAACACTCCTTCTTGCAATTCAGCCTTGCCGCTGACGATATCTACTCAGATCGCATCACTTCATATACTTGACGATGCCTTCGCCAAACCACTTCTGCGATAGCTTTTCGATCGTGCCATCGTCTTTCAACTCCTTGAGAACTTTGTTCACGTCATCGACCAGAACCTTGTTTTCATCTGACCTGTGAATAAGCATATAGGTGTTGTTGCTGAAGACTGGTTCGGACGCCACGATGTCGAGCTTCTTTTCATCAATGACGGTCTGCTCACCAAGATTTGAAGGCAGGACCAGCGCGTCGAACTTGGCGTTCTGAACCTCATCCAAACGGTTTGGATACGGGATTCCGGCGCTCGACGCCGTCACGTCAAGCTTGTATTGCGGATTTTCTTTTTGCCAGTTCATGATGAACTTATAGGTTCCGCCGCCAGCCGTGGTCGGAACGATCCTCTTGCCGACCAGATCTTTCATTTCTTTGATGCCGCTGCCCTTTTTGCTGTAGATCTTCATCAGGCTGGCGCCCATGGGGTTTTCCGGAATGAAGAACTGCTTGGCGCGCTCGGGTGACTTGTAGTAACCGCCGACCGCGATGTCGTATTTGCCTGTGGCCAGGCCGGTTTCCTGCGCGATGTCGGAGACACCTTCCATTTCGAACTTGTATTGCGGCAGCTTTGCGTTGATCGCCCTCAGCAGATCGGGTTCATACCCTTGCGGCTCGACGCCGAGCGCGCCCCAAGCCAATGGCTTGGATTCGGCAGAGGTCGCGATCTTGATTGTCCGAACGGTCTGACCGTAACTGATCCCTGCTGTCGCAAGGGCAATTGCGATGCCGCCGGCGACGGCCAGGGCATAACGACGCGAAAAACTGGATTTGATTGCAGACATTTCTTGGGTTCCCTTCTTGTTGGATTATTGAAAAGCGAGTTCAGACTGCAGGAATTGAGCAAGTCGCGGGCTGGAAGGCGCATCGAAGATCTCAGCCGGACTGCCGTCGGCGGCAACCACGCCACGATCCATGAAGACGATCCGGTTCGAGATGTTCTTTGCGAATTGCATCTCGTGGGTCACAAGCAGCGAGGTGATGCCGGACGACGTGACGTCCTTGATCACCTTCAGGACTTCACCGACCAGTTCAGGATCCAGCGATGATGTCGGTTCGTCGAAGAGCATCACATCCGGCCGAACCGCCAGCGCACGTGCGATGCCTGTACGCTGGAGCTGGCCACCTGAGAGCTGGGACGGATAGCTGTCCCGCTTCGCTGAGAGGCCGACCCTTTCGAGCTCTCGCAACGCGATTTCACGCGCCTCGTCCGTGGACTTGCGCTGCACGACCACCAGCGGATCCATGACGTTCTGGAGGACGGTCATGTTCTTGAAGACATTGAATTGCTGAAAGACCATCGCTGTCCGGAGCCGGATCGCTTGGATGGCTGCCTTGTCGGCGCGCTGATAGTCCATCCGAATCTGGTCGAACGCGATGGTTCCAGATGCAGGCTTAACCAGGTAGTTGATGCATTTCAGCAGGGTGGTCTTGCCGGTGCCGCTTGGGCCGATGATTGACACAACGTCACCTCGCTTTACCGAGAGATTGACGCCGTTCAGGACCTGCGTGCTTCCGTAGGACAGCTTTATGTCTTTGAGTTCAAGCATTCTGGTTGGTGCCCTTCAGAGTGTGGGACGGAGTGCCTTGACCGCATGCGACATCATCACCCGCTCTCCGCATGGCCGAGAACGTGCATCAGCCGGTTTGCCCAGCCGAAGATCGATATGGCGTGGATCAGGTCGATGATCTCGCAGTCATCCATGCCGACTGATCGAAGCGCGGCGATATCGTCTGTCGTCGCTTCCGACGGTGCTGCCGAGAGGCGGCGGGCAAAGCTGTAGATTGCCGCATCGCGTGGGCCGAGCGCTTCAGGTTTATCGAGATAAAGTGCGGTGACCACTTGGTCGCTCTTGGTCAGCTCTGCATGCCTGCGGGCGTGGACAACGGCACAGAATTTGCAGCCATTGACGATCGAGGCGCCCAAGGCGCCAAGTTCGCGATCGGGACGGGCGAGCCCGCCCTCGACATACATGATCGCGTTGAACAAGATGGTGCGGGCAAGATAGCTTTCCGGATCATGCACAAGGGTCCGTACATATTCCGAAACTTTCTTGGCGGAGGGCGTAACCTTCATCGCATCGAGCTGTTCCGGCGTGGCCTCGGATAGCTCGACCGGCGCGATATATGGCTGCCAGTTCAATGGCTTCAGGCGCACCGAGGAAATCATGCCGACCTCATCAGGCGCAAGCCGGTCGCCACCCGTGTCTGGAAGTTGATGAAGGCGATCAGCTCGGAGAGCGCGACGATCTGAGGATTGTTCAATCCAGCCTTCTCCAGGAGAGTGATATGGCTCGCTTCCGCCTTTTTCGGCGTCAGGGTGATCAGGTCAACATGACGGACGATGGTCGCCAGGGGTTCAATCAAATCCGTTTGGCCGTGGGCCAAGGCCAGAAGCTGCTCGGTCGGACCAAGCTGAGCCAGCTGCACATCATATTCGGCCACCAGGGCCGGATCGGCGTTCAGGGCGGCCATGCGACGGGCAAGAGCAACACGCAAATTCGGCGCAAGCCCCTGATGGTTTGCCGGCTGCAGCACCGAGAGGCGACATTCTTCCGCCCCCTGCACGAATTCAGGCCGAAACCGACGCGCTCTGAAAAGCGCATCGTTCGGTGAAAGACCGGCGGCCTTGTCCATTGCGTCGATCACAACGCGGCCTCCTTCTGTAGCAAGAGTGTTGAATCGACCCATTCGTCGCCCAGAAGTTCGGGCGTGTCGTAGGCGATCAGATTGGCGAAGTGGGTTTCGACCTCGGCAAACAGCGATGCGGCAATGCCGCGGACGAGACGGTCGGCCCCGGCGCTGACGGCCGGGATATCGCCGGAGACCTTGCCGTGGGTCAGCATGGCGGCGTCGTTGAAGCAGTGGATATGCGCCAGCATCGGGCAGGAGCCGGGGACGCGTTCGCGAAACTCGAAGGCGGGACCGAGATCCGGCGCGTCCGACATGCCTGCACGAGCCGGCCCCATATCCGGCCTATATCGACCATCCGACCAGGTGCGGATATGTGGGGCGATCGCCGCAAATTCCGGGCGGCCGCTGAAGTCGTTTGAAAAGCCGGTTGCCGCGATCAGAAAGTCGTAGCGCAACGGCCCCTGCGTGGTTTCCACCAGCAGGGTCCCTGTCTCCTCCTTCACTGCAGCTATGCCGCAGTCGAGAAGGAACCGAGCATTCGAGTGGCGAGACACGCGGAGTGTCGATGAACGCGGCGGCGGTGTCTGGGTCGAGGCGGTATAATCGAAGAATTTCCACTTCCAGGCGTCGGGCAAGTGATGCATGCCGAGTACAACACCCGGGCTGCCAATGCCGGTCAGCTTGTTGATGCGCGGCATTTCCTTGCGCCGGATCAACATGTCAACAGAGCCGGCGCCCGCCTCGAGTGCCGTTGCGGCATTATCCATGGAAGAGGCGCCAGCACCGATGACAGCGACACGCTTGCCTTTCAGCGTGTCGAAGTCGATGTCGTCGGCAGAATGGGCCCAATAGGCCCGATCAATGCCGCTGAGGAAATCGGGCACGGCAAAACCGCCCAACCCGGACCGACCAGTGGCCAGAACGAGACGACGGGTGAGAACCCGGCCGGTTTCCGCGCCTTCGATATCGATCGCAATCAGATCTCCAACGGCTGCCAGTCCGGTCATGCGCACGCTGTTGCGCACCGGCAGGCCAAGAACCTTGCGGTACCAGACCAGGTAGTCCATCCACTGGCCCTTGGGGATTTTGTCCAGCGACCGCCAGGCCTCAACGCCCCATTGCGCCGTGAACCAGGCGCGGAACGTCAATTGCGGCAGGCCGAGCGACGGACCGTGCAGGGTTTTTGGCGACCGAAGCGTTTGCATGCGGGCAAACGTGACCCATGGTCCCTCGAGCCCGGCCGGAGCCGCATCATAGGCCACGACATTGGTTATCCCGGTCAGCACCAGCTTTGCCGTGGCAGCAAGTCCGCACATACCGGCGCCGATCACCACGACATCACGGACCGGCACGCCATCGTGCGAACGCGCGGGAACCCATGGCTTGGCGGGCAGTTCGAGAAAGTCGAGATCCTGTGCAAGCTGTGCTTCGAGCGCAGCAAGACCTGTCGGCGTTGGCGCGGCGGGGGTATGCTTCATATTCCCGTTCCGTGATTTGTGCCGGATGCAGGATCGTTCACCAATTGGCCAGCGAGGGCCGGATCTAGTTTCTTGAAGCCGACGATCGACCGTTCAGCCACCGCCTCGACCGCATCCATCAACGCCTGCGCAACTGGACGAAGGGGGCGTTTCTCGGCAGCCACAACGCCCCAATAAAAGAGAACGGTCACGTCGATCGGGCGAATGACGACACCAGGCAGGGCCACGCCATAGGCGGTGAGGGGATCAATGACAGCGGCAACGCCAGTCCGCCGGACGATCTGCAACGCGCCATATGCAGTATTGGTCCGGATCACTGGCCCGGTGTCGATGCCCCTGGCCGCCAAGGCCTTGGAGACATGCAACTGGAAACGTAGGGGGTTGAGCAATGTGGCGACGCGGCGACCGGCAAAAGCGGAAAGCGGTATGACGTCAAGTTCAGCCAGCGGATCGTCCTCCCGCACGGCAGCAACATCAGGTGCCGAATAGAGCCGCAGGACATCCAGCCCAGGCGTATCGAGCGGCAGGCTTGAAAACCCGATCTCGGCACGTCCGCTCCGCACCTCCTGGGCGACGATCGAGGGCAGAAACTGCCCCAGATGCGTCTCGTGCGGAAGTTCGACACCTTTGAGCTCGGCCATGGCCGTCGGGATCAAGCCAGTTCCGATCGCCGAGGTCGTAACAATCTGCAGAATCCGACCTCGGCCGGCGGCAATCATCTTGGCCCGCGCCGCTAGCTCGGTGAAGGACATCAGCAAGCGCCGCGCCTCCTCCTCGAAGGCCACACCCTCCTCGGATAACTGCACCCGGCGACCGACACGGTGCAGCAATTCGAAGCCGAGCTCCGCCTCGAGGTCCTGAATGGTGCGTGTCACCGAAGGCTGGGAACACCCGAGCATCTCGGCAGCCTTGGTGATGCTGCCGCTGGCAGCAACCGCAAGGAAGCTCTGAAGGTCGCGGGTTTCCATGTTCTCTCTACATGCGCAATCCGTATGATTGACATCGTCTCATTCATTTTTGATATATGTCAAGCGGAAACGAATATTCGCTGAGGCATGTTGCAATCGCGGGCTCAGGCCGGAATCCCATCGCCAGAAGCCGACGATGGCAGATGCGGCTCCGATTTGTGGAACCTCCTAGTGAGAAATGGAGGCTGCAATGCCCGCAACAGGAGGGAATTTATGCGCGTAAGCATTCTTGGCGCCGGAGCGATTGCTTACGGCCTTGCCGCCTATCTGGCCGAAGCGGGACATGACCCTATGCTTTGGTCGCCTTCCGGAGAACGCACCAAGGCGCTGGCCGCCGGTGGATTGCTGAAGGCTACCGGAGCTATCAAGGCAACGACTAAGGTGCGCATCGCCAAGGATTGCGAAGACGCCATTGCCGATGCCGACGTCGTCATAATCGCGTTGCCGGCTTACGGGCACAAGATGGTGATGGACGCTGCCACTCCTTATCTAAGGGACGGAACGCCGGTTATCATCAGCTCGCACAGTTCCTTTGGGGCACTGTATCTCTCCAAGCGGCTTGCGGACCGGAAGGTTAGCCTGCCGATCGTCGTCTGGGGTACCACGCTCGTGACCGGGCAACAGCGCGGGCCAGCCGAAATCGATGTTGCAACCGTTCGCCAGAAACTGGATGTCGCGACGCTGCCTTTCAGTGCTCAGGACCAAGGGTTCGAGCTTTGCACGAGCTTGTTCGGCGATCGTTTCGTCAAGCGCGACGGCATGCTTGCTATCGCGCTCAGCAACCTCAATCCGCAGAACCATCTCGGGATCGCTCTTCTTAATCTCACACGCATGGAGAAGGGAGAACAGTGGAGCCAGGCCGGAAGCGTCACCCCGGCTGTCGGCCGTTTTATCGAGGCTCTGGACGCGGAACGATTGGCGATCGCCGCCCGTTTTGGAATTGCCGTGCGCACAGTTGAAGAGCATTTTTCATTGTCGTTTCACGTCCCCATGGCCACCGTTTCGGAAATGAACCAGGAGATGGATCGCCAAGGCCGCGGCGGCTTCGGCCCGTCAACCATCGAAAGCCGCTATATTCTCGAGGACGTTCCGTTCGGGCTGCTGCCGACCGTTTTGTTGGGGAAGATCAGCGGAAATTCAGCGATTCTCCATGAATCTGGAATTGCCATATTCTCGGCGGCTTACGGTCGCGATCTTAAGGGAGATAATGATATTCTTCCCGCGTTGGGCTTCGAGGGAATGGCAAAAGCGGAGCTCGAAAACCTTTGCCGTAAGGGATTTTAACAAGTTTCCACAGTGGACTGGGACATAGGCCAAGTGCCCGAAAAACCGCCGGGGCTGGTTGCCGGCGAGCACGACATGCAGGTTCCTCGGCGAGCGCCGGGAGATCTCTCCAGGAACTCAGCACGAGATCGAATGGTCCCGCCCGGCGGTGTGAGTGGGTCTGTAGCAGGGTCCGTCATCGAAACCCAGTGCGGCATGGTTCCATCAGTTGCCAGATGCCTGAACATTGCATCAACTGCGCAGGCGCTTCGCGCCTCCATCAAGATACCGGCCATGCAGGCGCCGACAGTCCGGAACAACGAGTGTCGTAGCCCGTTCAGGATAAGTGGTTCGTCCACA
The DNA here is from genome assembly GCF_040320005.1 of Mesorhizobium sp. M0816. Taxonomy (NCBI): domain Bacteria; kingdom Pseudomonadati; phylum Pseudomonadota; class Alphaproteobacteria; order Hyphomicrobiales; family Phyllobacteriaceae; genus Mesorhizobium; species Mesorhizobium sp. M0816. The sequence continues at coordinate 39,865 of NZ_JAMYOT010000026.1, forward strand.
ATCAGCTACGCGAGATAGACATGTTCCGATTTCTAACGTTGGCAGGGACCATCTTGGGTCTGACGATGTCGCCGGCGCAGGCCGCCAGTGATGCGGATCAGGCCGTCGAACAATTTCACCGTACCTGTCTGGCCGAGGGTCCCAATTTCGAGCGCATGATAGAGACCGCGCACGAACGCAGGTGGACACTTATTGCCGAAGCAGGCTTCGCCGAACTCGCGCCAATCGCTAATCCAACCTCAGTGGAGGCATGGCTCGTGGCCGAAGCGGAGGAAGGATTGCCAGCAGGAACCATCATCGGCACCACCAAGGCAACGATGAGCGGCAAACCGGTGCAGACGTGTACGCTGGCATTTCCCGATGTCGATCAAGAGGCATTTCGGAAGAGTTTCTTCATCCATACGGATGCCGAGAAGATTGCCGAAGATCGCGATACGGAGGAGTTCTCGCGTCTCTACATCCTCGTTGCCGGCGGACGTAAGCAATTTGTCCGGCTGGTGGTCCTGCCTTCAGCGCCACCGCGAAACCCGCGCGTCGTTGCCAGTTCGATCATGGCCGACTGACATGTCATTCCCCCCGCCCCCCGTGCTCCTCTGGAGGGCGAACATTGCGGAACGTCGCGAGCAGCAGGAGATCGTAAATAATTTTCAGCCCACCGGCGATGATCAGGGGCCAGCCGAAGCTGGAGACGGCAAGGAGAGCCCCTGCGAGGACTGGACTGGCAGCCGCTGCGAGGCTGCGCGGGACGGCGGTGATGCTCGCCGCGGCAGCCCGCTCTTCGGGCATCACGACGGCCATGACGTACGAGGTGCGGGTCGGCACGTCCATCTGCGACAGCGCGCTCCTGACCAGCAGAAGCGCGATGGCCGGAGCGAGGCTCGGCATGAAGGGGATGAGCACTAGACAGAGGCTCGACGGAAGATGGGTAAACACCATGGTGTTTATGAGTCCGATCTGCTGGGAAATTCGCACAGCGACCAAATAGGACGCAGCCGAAAGGACACCCGTCCAGAAGAAGATTGCGCCGGTCGCGGCGAGCGACAGGCCGAACCGTTGAAAGAGCCAGAGGGCCAACAACGATTGGACGACGAAGCCGCCTGCGAAAGCGTCGAGGCTGAAGAGCGCTGCGAGTGACAGAACGATGGAGCGAGACCTGCGCAATGGCTGCGCCGACACTTTGCCTGCATCAGGCGCGTCACTCGGCAGCCGCCGATAGAGGAGCAGTGCCGCCAACCCAAGTGAGGCATAAAATAGAAAAGCTGCCTGGAGGGCCTGCTTCATTTCCAGGCCGATGGCGTCGCGGAGAAAGTCGGGCGCTCCTGCGGCCAGCGCTCCGACGGCGCCGGCGAGAGAGCCGATGAGGCTGTAGCGCGCAAAGAGCGCCGTGCGGTCGCGGTCGGTGACGCTCTGCGCAAGCTGCGCATGTTCGAGCGGTAGAAACACGCTGACGTCCCCTGAAGATGGGTTCAGCGTGCCGACGAACGCGATGAGAAGCAGCGGCCAGAAGTCGTGAACGACAGCGAAGACGATCCCCGTGGCTATCATGAGGACAGCCGCTGCGGTCAGCAGCGCTCGACGGGAGAAGCGATGCGCGACGATCCCAACAGCCAGGGTGAGGACGGCTGAGCCCGCGAGCGTCGCCGTCGACAGGGTTCCGATCTCGAAGGCGTCGAAGCCGAGCGTGGCCAGATAGGCGGGAAGCAGGATGCTGACCAGACCGTCACCGAACGCCCGCAGTCCCCTTGATATCAGCAGGTTCGCAGCAGTCGGCTCAGCACCGGCAGGAAGCAGCCTGAAGCGCCGCTTCGAAATAGCTTTGCGCAAACCGTGCGCGAGCCACTGTAACGTCAACGATGCCTCCTCACCACTGGTAAGCGGCGCTGGCTGCACGGGTTAGATCGCTCCCGTTGCCATCCCGTAGAGCAGCCCGAGGATCGAACAGCCGAGGAGCACCGGGAGCATGCCGATCTTGAAGCGAAACACCGCTAGCAGCGCACCCAATGTCAGGACGAGGGACGGGACGTTGACGGAGCTGAATGCGGGCACATCGACCGTCATGCCGAACCCTTTGACCTCGCGCAGTGCTCCAAACAGAACGTGAAGCGCGAACCACACCGCCAGGTTCAGGATCACGCCCACCACGGCTGCCGTTATGGTCGCCAGCGCGGCGGACAAGGCCTTGTTGCTGCGCAACGTTTCCACGAACGGCGCACCGACAAATATCCAGAGGAAGCAAGGTGTGAAGGTGACCCAGGTGGTGAGCAGGCCGCCCAACGTTCCAGCGAGCAGCGGATTAAGCGATCCCGGCGCTCGATACGCGCCCATGAACCCGACGAACTGGGTCACCATGATCAAGGGGCCAGGCGTCGTCTCCGCCATGCCGAGGCCGTCCAGCATCTCGCCTGGCTTCAGCCAGCCATATGTATCGACAGCCTGCTGCGCCACGTAAGCGAGGACGGCGTAGGCGCCTCCGAAGGTCACGACCGCCATCTTCGAGAAAAAGACCGCGATATCGGCGAAGACATTGCCGGACCCGAACAGCACGAAAAGGCCGAGGACAGGTGCCAGCCATAGCACCAGAAACACGCCTCCGATCTTCAACGACCAGCTGACCGGCGGGCGAGCATGGGCAGGAATGCCTTCGCCGAGCGCCGATTCCGCGTCGGCGACCTGCTTGCCGCCGACCTTGCCATGGCCGTTGCCCGCCATGAACGCTGCCAGCCCGGCCCGCCCGCCGACGTACCCGATCACTCCGGCCGTCAGGACAATGAGCGGGAATGGGACATGGAACAGGAAGAGCCCGATGAAGGCGGCGGCGGCGAGGCCTATCATGACTTTGTTCTTGAGCGCCCGCTTGCCGACCCGGATAACCGCCTCGAGCACGATGGCGAGGACGGCGGCCTTCAGACCGAAGAAAAGCGCCTGCACCGCGCCGACATTGCCAAAGATTGCATAGATCCAGCTCAGCGCCATGATGGCGATCACGCCCGGCAATACGAACAGCGTGCCGGCCACGAGCCCGCCTCGGGTTTTATGCAGGAGCCACCCGATGTAGACGGCGAGCTGCTGGGCCTCCGGTCCTGGCAACAGCATGCAGTAGTTCAGCGCATGCAGGAACCGCGTCTCGCCGATCCAGCGCTTCTCCTCAACGAGGATGCGATGCATTACCGCGATCTGGCCGGCCGGGCCACCAAAACTCAACGCCGCCACACGCGCCCAGACCCGCACTGCTTCGCCGAAGGGGATGCCATGCGAAGGGTTATCACCGAGCGCATTCGGATGGACGGCACGAACGCTGGTCATTGGTTCCCCTCACCCGCGCTTCTGGCGGAAATATCGATAGAGGTTGTCGAACACCGAAGCACCCTCGGCGATCCGTTGCTCGTCTCCCGCATTGGCCATGGCGATCCCAGCGATCAGGCTGGCGATGCCGGTGGTTTCCTCGCGACTGAACTTGCCGTCCTTGAGGTCGATGTCGTGGACAATCTCGGCGATGGCCTGCAGCGCCGGGTCGACTATGCCACTACGATTGAGCAGTACCTCGAAGCTGCAGCAGTCCCCTTCATGGGTGATTTCGCCTTCGAACATGTCGAAGCGCAATTCGCCCTCCTTTGGCACGTGTCCCTTGCCCGCCACGAAGCGGATCGTTGCATCGGCATCGATGAAGCGATGGATCAGCCAGCTGCAGGCGATGCGGTCGACATGCACGTCCCGCCGCGTGACCCAGGTCCGGCCCTTGACCTCACCCAGCTCGGCCGTCTTCTTCGGTTCCTTGGTCATGGCCTTGTCCTCTATAAGCTGAGCCTCGAGCTCGGCGATCAGTCCCTCGGCGGCGAGCCGCCCGCTGGCGCCGAAGAAGTCGATCGCCACGACTTCGGCAAGCCGCTTGCGCATTCGACCGAGTTGCGCGCGGGCATCCGCGCGCCGATCCTCGGTCTTGTCGGAGTCGATAGCCGCCGTTAGATCGCGCGCTGCCTTGGCGACCTCTGCATAGTCGATGTCCCGCGCGGCATCGAACAGCGCCCGAACCTGTGCGTCCGTCAGGCCGTCGATCAGACGCGCCTCACACACCATCGCCTCACCGCCACCGTCGATAATTTCCTTCAGGAGCCATTCGAAATCCTCCTGCGTTTCTGCATCGGCGGGCAGCGCATAGACTGTGCTTTTGACCGCAACTGCGCCGATACCCTGCAGCCGCCGCCAGATCTTTACCCGGAAATAGGCTGGTTTGGTCGGCAGCTGATGGATCAAGAGCAGCCAGCGCTGCTCGGTCCCAAGTTCCCCTTCGCTCATCAGCACACCGTATCACCGAGAAAGGCAAATGCAACACTTGTATCATATTATATTCAGGCGTAGCGTTGACGTCTCGCAGACTGTCTCGCTGATGCCTGACAGGAGGTGCCGAAATGACAGCCTCGGGTGGGGCTAGCCAGTCAGGATCATCCGCGACTCGGGCCGTCGGACGCACCGCAGCTACGCTCATGACTGCCGGCATGATCATCGGAACGGGTATTTTCGGTGCCCTTGGTGCGACCGCCGAGCGGGCCGGTCCCGCCCTTCTGCTGGCAATGATCCCAGGTGGGCTGGCTGCTTCGTACTGCTCTTTTTCATACCACCCCTGCACCTATAATTGGAATGGTGACGCTGGCGTTGGCGTTCGGCACTCGATTCATTGTGTGGCGCCAACGGAAATCTGGTTCGGTTAGTGCTCGATGAAACGAGGAGGTCTAAGATGCTCGATACCCAAGCTATTGAATCCCTTACCGGACTGAAGGGACAGACCACGGGTGACGTGCTCAAGTTATCGGTCCCGCGCAGTGAAGTGAGAATGACCCTGGACGGCTTTGAGATCATTCCGTTTATGGGCCTCACCTCCTGGGTTAGTTTTAAACAGGGGGCGCATCATGCCACGCTGATGGGTGACATCGTCGTGCTCGAAGATGAAATCCAGGACGCGATGGCCGCAGCGATCCAGGCGAACCTTTACGTAACAGCCCTACACAATCATTTCGTCCGCGAGCAGCCGCGCGTGATGTTTATGCATGTCGAGGGTACGGCTGATGAAACTGCGTTGGCGACAGGAGCGCATAGGATTTTTGAAGCAATAAAGATCGTGCGCCAGAAGCATCCTGTCGAACCCGCCATCAAGAAAGTGAATAGTAGCTTGGACGCGCCGCCGCTTGAGGCGATTGTCGAGCACAAGGGCGAGAGCAAGGACGGCGTGCTCAAGTTTGTCCTGGCGCGCCCATCCGTGCCCGTCGTCTGCACACGCTGTGGTGAGCTCAATATTGATGCCGCAATGGGCTACAACACATGGGCAGCCTTTCAGGGCACGGACGAGCGCGCCGCGGTCTGCGGCGACTTTGCGATGCTGGAAAATGAAGTCCGTTCGGTCATCCGTGAACTGCAAGCTGGAGCGATTGGAGTAATGGCGGTGCACAATCACATGTTCTTTGAAGACCCGCGGATCATCTTCTTGCACTACTGGGGCATCGGCAATGCTCAGGCGTTGGCGCAGAGCTTGAGGCGGGCGCTCAACACGCAGCAATAGTCTGTCGCTGTCGCCACAGGAGTCATGCGACCGCCGCGCGCTCGCGATATAATGGCAGCGGAAATGTATCGAAAGCCAAGAACTTCGGCGCAGCGCGCTCGGGTTGGCGGCGCGACGGCGGTGGGAAGGTCGGCCTGGGTGGCGGTTCCGTCGAAGTTGCCATATTCGTCGATGCTGGCAGGGCCGAACGGCACATCTCTTCGGGACAGCCGTTGGCATCGATCCAGGTCGATGTCACGGCGGACCCCAAACATGGATGTGCGGCGGGGTGGGCCAAGATCGAAAACCTATCTCCGGATCAGCGGCCAAACGCCGAGCAGGATAACCGCCAGCGCTGCGCCGATGTCCAGAACGTGTCCCGTCTTGGCCCGCAAGATTTCGGTGCGCGCCATCAGATCTTCACCCGGAGAGGCCGGCTTGCTCGGCAGCTGATGGATAAGGAGCAGCCAAGGCTGTTCCATTCACTCATAAGTGAACCGTATCACGGGTAAGATAAATGTAACACTTGTATCATTCTTTAACCAGGCGTAGCGTTGGCGGTCTCGCAGCAGTAGGCCGCGCTGAGTGGCGCCAACCAAAAGGGAGACAAGGCCATGAAATGGGTTACCCGCGAACGTCCGGTGATCGACCGTATTGCTTGTCCCTGGCTGATCGCCCGCTTCATCGACACGGAGCCAGAATTCCTGTTCGTGCCGCCGGATCGGGTGATCCCAGTTGCCCAGGAGACGGGCGCTACACCCTATGACGTGCCCGGTGTCGAGTTCACGCATGTGGGTGACGGCTGCAGCTTCGATACCTTCGTCTCGAAATACGGCCTCGAGCGCGATCCGGCGATCGTGACGATCGCCTCGATCGTGCGCGGCGCCGACACCGATCGGCACGATCTCATGCCACAGTCGGCGGGACTGCTTGCGATCTCCATGGGGCTCCGGGACGTCACGCCGGACGACCATGAGGTGCTGAGGCACGGCTTCGTCATCTACGATGCCCTTTATGCCTGGGCCTCGCGCCGCAAAGCGGAGACGCACAGCTGGCCGCCGGCCATGAAGCCTACGGCGGCGGCCTGAAAGATGATTACCCTCGAAAGAAACAGCCCGGGAACTGCTACGGTTGGTCGGCGGCTGATGGCCGCCATCGCCTTTGGCTTCAGCCTGATTGCTGTGAATGCCGCGGACGCGGCGGACACGTTCCGGCACCTCAAGGGCAAGGAGATCAAGGCCAAGTTCGCCGGCATGGATTTCACGGACGACGTTCATTGGGCGGATGCGTTCGGCCGCGACGGACGGATCGTGCGCTACGACATGGGCAAGAAGAACGCCGGCAAGTGGCGCGTCGAGAAGGGGCAGCTCTGCATTTCCGTTGAAGGCGAAGAGACCTGCTATCAGGTATGGATCTCAGATACCGCAGTACAGCTTCGTGACCCGGATGGGACGTTCTTCCTGGAGGGCGTGCTGCAGAAGCCCTCTGCACGCGACTAGCGTCTCGGATTGAAAGTCATTGGGCATATTGGGGCAGACCACAAGGAGAAATCCATGCGTGCAAAACTCATCACCGGCGCAATGCTGATAGCGATGTCGGCGCTTCTCCAACCGGCGTCAGCGGCACCCGATTGGCAAACTGTCGCGCAGACACTTGGCAAATCCGGATCGGAAATGCCTGGCGGCGTTTATAGAGTTGGCTTGCCACGAACCGACCTGAAGGTATCGCTCGACGGCATATCCCTGAAGCCAGGCTTTGCGCTCGGAGGCTGGATCGCCTTCGATCCCATGGGAAATCAGGCAATGGTCATGGGCGACATCGTTCTGACGCAGGACGAGGTGAACCCGGTCATGAAGAAGCTTGAAGAAGGCGGCATCGAGATCACCGCGGTGCACAACCACCTGCTGCGCGCGCAGCCGATGACGCTCTACATGCACCTCTTCGGCCAAGGTGATCCCGTAGCACTCGCCACAGCGCTTCATGCCGGCTTGGCTCTGACGAAGACGCCGATGGCTGCATCCGCCGGTTCGCAGGCGGCGGCCGCTTCGAAGATCGAGTTCGACACGGCGGGTGTCGACCAAGCTATTGGCTACAAAGGCAAGGCCAACGGCGCGGTCTACCAGTTCACTATACCGCGCGCAGAACCGGTCGAAGAAAATGGCATGGATGTGCCGGCCGCCCTGGGCTCCGCCATAGCGATCAACTTCCAGTCGACTGGCGGCGGCAAAACGGCGATCACAGGTGACTTTGTGCTGACTGCCAAGGAGGTCAATCCGGTTATCAGGGCGTTGCAAGGCAACGGCATCGATATCACGGCATTGCATAGCCACATGCTCGATGAGCAGCCGCGGCTCTTCTTCATGCATTTCTGGGCGAACGACGATGTGCAGAAGCTGGCGAAAGGCCTGCGCGCAGCCCTCGACAAGGTCGCCGTCAAAAAGAGCTAGATTGGGCGTCCGCGCGCGCGTCCAACGGCGGAGTTCGGCCGGGCAATGCCCAATCGCACGCCGGGAGGGAATCAGCCGATGTTGATGCGAAGCCGGATGCCTGACAAGGCGCAAATCGCAACACCGCCAGCGAGCGGAGTCGCCCTTCGGGTCGACGCCTTGACAAAGCGCTACGGCCCGCAAACAGCGTTGGCGGACGTTGCCTTCACGGTCGAAGCCGGCGAAGTTCTCGGTCTCATCGGACCGAACGGAGCCGGCAAAACCACGTTGCTCGAAGCAGTTGCCGGCGTTCTTCCCGCCGACTCGGGGACGATTTTCTGGCACGGCGCCCCTCTGCCACCCGCATTGCGCCGGAGATCGATCTTCTACCTCCCCGACGGCCTCCGGCCGTGGCGCGACCAGTATGTCGAACGGGTGCTCGCGTTCTTCGCCGGTGTTTACCGGACATCGGACCTCGACGTCGCGGACACAGTTAGGGCGGTCGGACTTGCACCGGTGCTGAACAAGCGGGTGCTTGCATTGTCCAAAGGGTATGCCCGTCGACTGATGTTGGCGCTTGCCCTGATTACGCCGCATCCACTGCTGCTGATGGACGAGCCCTTCGACGGCTTCGACTTGCGACAGACCCGCGAGATCATGGACGTGCTGCGCAAGGTTGCGGCGCAGGGGCGCAGCCTCGTCCTCGCCATACACCAGCTGCTCGATGCCGACCGCATATGCGACCGTTTCGTCTTGCTCGCAGAAGGCCACGTGCGCGGCGTCGGGACCTTGGGCGACTTGCGGGAGCGTGCGGGGATCCTCTCCGGTGGGTTGGAGGAGGTTTTCCTTGCGCTCACCTGAGGCAGCGGTACCGCTCGACGCTCCCTTCGGCCCCTTGCTGGCCAAGGAGCTGCGGGAAATGGCGAGCGGCCGGCCGCTCTGGACAATGCTGCTGATGCTCTGCCCTCTCGTCGGCTTCAGCTTCTTTCAGGCCGTGTCGCTCTACGGCGAAACGAGCGCTACTGCCCTCACCTCGCCTGGGCTCGCGAGCGCACTATCCCCGCTGGACGGCGTACTGGTTCCGACGTTCGGCGGCTTCTACGTCGCCGTTACGCTGCTGTTTCCCTTTGTTGCCATACGCGTGCTCGGCAACGAAAAGGAGTCCGGCGCCTTGCGGCTCCTGATCCAGCTGCCCTATCGACCGCCGACTTTGATTGGCGCCAAGCTGGTCGCCGTCTTCGCAGCTTGGCTCATTGCCAGTATCCCTGCGCTCTCTGCGCTCGAGATTTGGGAGTTCATGGGCGGACATCTGTTCGTCGCCGAGACCCTGAATCTTGTTCTCGGACATCTCCTCTACGGCCTGTTGGTCGGCGCCATCGCGTTATTCGCGGCTGCGCTTACCGAGAGCGCGGCAACCGCGGCGATTGTCACACTCGGCTTCACACTCGGATCGTGGGTCATCGACTTCGCGGCGGCCAGCCAACCCGACCTCCTTGGCTGGTCGTCGCGGCTGTCGCTCACGCAAACGCTGCACACCTTTGAGCTCGGATTGTTGTCGCTCAGTCTGGTCGTCGGGGTGCTTGCGGCGATTCTTGGATTTGCCGCACTCGCTGCCATCTGGCTTCCCATGGGTGCTACCGTGCGCATCAAGCTTGTCCGTTCGCTCATCTGCCTCGTGGCGACCTGTCTTGTGATGGTCGCGGCTACCCAGATCAGATGGTCGGCCGATGCGACCGAGGACCGACGGAACTCTTTCTCGCTTGCCGACCAACAGGCCCTGGCGCAACTCAGCGATCAGTTGACCGTCACCGTTCACCTGGCGCCCGAAGACCCCCGGTACGCCGATTTGCGAACAAGCGTCCTATCGAAGCTCGAGCGGGTCATTCCACGGATTGTCATCCGTTTTGCAGGCGACCAGCAGAGTGTTGTCGGCAGCGCAAGCGATGAGTCGTATGGCGAAGTCGAGTACAGCTATGGCGGCCGGTCGGCCGTCAGTCGATCGACCGGCACCGAGGAGGTACTGCCGCTCCTTTATGGGCTCGCAAATGTACCCCTGCCCGTGCCGGCGACCGGGGCCGGCGATTATCCCGGCTATCCGCTCGTCGCGGCTCCGTGGATCGCGCTTCCCTGGTTCGTCGGCGGCCTGCCGCTGCTCGTCTGGGTTGCTTGGTGGCGGAGCCGCCGCGCACCGGCCATCAAATACACTTCAAGCCAGAAGGAGATCAGCCGTGAACATCTTACATAGCCTCAAGACAATTGCCGCGGCAGGTGTCGGCTTGGTGGCCTTGCTGCTGCCCGCTTCGGCGGGCTCGCCGGACATCGTCAATTTTTCGGACGAGGAAGTTGGCACAGATTCGAAGGCGATGCCCGGCGTGGTAGGCATTTGGCGGATCGAAACGGAAGGCGACAACAAGGTGTTGGCCGTCGACGGGCGCCAATGGAAGGAGGGACAGACTTCCGCTGGTCTCGCAGACAAGGCGCGGGCCCTCTATGGGGAGCGGTACGCCGAGTTCCTCGACCGCGTCCAGGCCTATGCATACTTCCCCTATGCTGTTCTTGAGGGCGTGCCGGATTTCCGCGATGGAGAGATCGCCGTCCGTTTCGAGGGCATCAGCGGCCGCATCGACCAGGGTGCAGGGATATTGTTCAACCTTAAGCCCAATGGCGACTATCTCACGATTCGCGCCAACCCTCTGGAGAACAACCTTGTGTTGTGGAAGTTCGAAAAGGGGAAACGCTCGTCGGTGACCTGGGTCAAGAACACCCCAACCTCAACCCATGAATGGCACGACCTGAAGGTGCGCATCGCCGGCACCAAGGTCGAAGGCTATGTCGACGGCAAGCTCTACCTGCAGGACACGCTGCCTGAGCCGGTGACCGGGCGTGTTGGCTTGTGGTCGAAGGCCGACAGTCACGTGTATTTTGATGACTTCACCGTAACTCCGGCTGGTTAGGCGGTACGCTTTCAACCAGCTTTCAAAGCTAGTACGGTGCGCCGGAGTCCGGTCTTCCGGGCGCCCGCGTTTGGCCCGGTAACGGGTGATTATTTCCATCGCACACGAGACTCAAGGGGCGGGCGGGCTTTTGCGAACCGACGCGTTCGGAACGATCAAAGGTCCGCTTCGTTCTGATCGGATGGACTGGATTAGACTAGGCCTCCTGGCGTTGGCGGGGTTCCTCACCTGGACACTGAACACCCTCTCGGCCGGAGGCGGAGGTCTATTGCTGATCCCCGCCGTGACTTTCATCACAGGGAGCGCGGCGGTTGCGCCGGTCATCACCTTGACCGAGCTCATCGGCAATCCCATCCGCGCCCTGGCCTTCCGGCGCGACATCGATTGGAGCCTGGTCCGTTGGTACCTGCCCGGCGCCATCGCCGGTGCCGCTGCGGGCTCCTGGCTCTTCGCCAACAGTCGGGCGGAATGGCTCCAGATACTCATAGGGATCTATCTGATCAGTGCAGTCTGGGAATTTCGCGGCGGCGCGCGCGAGCGGAGCTACCGAGCCCGCCGCTGGTGGTTCCTCCCGGCCGGCCTGATCGTCGCGCTGTTGTCGGCGCTGATGGGTACGGTTGGACCCGTCTTGAATTCGCTCTATCTGAACTACGGTTCGGAGAAGGAGACGTTGGTCGCCACGAAATCGGTGAACTCGTTTGTGACCGATGTCGTCAAGGTCGCGGTATTCACCGGACTCGGGACGCTCGGTGGTCAGGCGGCCATATACGGCGCAGCCGCGGGTTTGGGCGCCGCGCTTGCCAATCTGCTGGCCAAGCCCTGGCTCGAACGCCTGAGTGGAAGACAGTTCCGCGGCCTTGTGGTCGCGCTCATGGCTGTCAGTGGAGCGCTGATGATCTGGAACCAGCACAGCTTGGTTGTGCAGGCCTGGCGCGCGGCCACAGGAATGTCTTAACAATGTCGATGTTGGCTGGAGCCCTTCGCGCGCTGTACCGTAGCTTGGTTGGCCGGTCCCGCGACGCGCAGAGGCTGGCAAAAGGCCTGCGCGCAGCCCTCGACAAGGTCGCCGTCAAAAAGAGCTAGGCTTCCCAAACGTCTATATCGGACGGGCCTCTTCGGCTGGTTCCTTCGAACCAGCCGATCTAACCAGCTCAGCTTCGAAAAGGTTCGCGAGGTCAGATCACGCTCAGCGTCACAGCGGCAAGAACAAGATAACGGCCGACCTTGGCGGCAGTGACCAGCAAAAAAGCTCGCGCAGGACACCGGCAATGACAGTCAGCCTCGCGAAACGCGTTGGGGGCAGAAACGCCATCTTTCAGATAACCGGGCGGCGGCCGCTATCGGCCAGATGACAGGCTGCCACGCCGCCATGCGGCACCGATCGCAGCATCGGTTCCTCGACCCGGCAGACATCGATCGCCACCGGACAGCGCGTGTTGAACCGGCACCCCGGAGGCGGCGCGCTGGGACTTGGCGGATCGCCGGCGAGAATGATCCGGCGGCGCCCGGCTTCGATGCGAGGATCGGGAGAAGGAACAGCCGACAGCAGCGCTTGGCTGTAGGGATGGGCCGGCTCGCGAAACAGCGGGCGGGTCAGGCCGGCTTCCGAGATGCGGCCGAGATACATCACCGTCACGTTCGAGCAGACCTCGCGCACGATCGCCAGATCATGCGCGACAATGACAATGGTCAGGCCAAGCTGTTTCTGCAACGACGTGAACAGGTTGACGATCTGCGCCCGGATCGAAACGTCGAGCGCGCTAAGTGGCTCATCGCAGACCAGTATGGACGGCTTCAGCGCGAGCGCGCGCGCAATCGAAACGCGCTGGCGCTGGCCGCCGGAAAGCGAGCGTGGAAGCCGATCGAGCACCGTCTCAGGCAGCGCAACCAGTTCCAGAAGCTCGGCGATGCGGCGCCGGCGCTCGACTGATGAACCGAAGCGATGAATCTGCAGCGGCTCCTCCAGTGTCTGGTAGACGGACTGGCGGCGGCTCATCGACCCCAACGGATCCTGGAAGACGAACTGGACTTCGCGGCTGAACGACTTCCTGTCCGATTTCAGCCATTCGGTGCGATCCCTTCCCCCAATCAGGACGGTGCCTTCGCTCTCCTTCTGCAAACCGACGATGGTGCGCGCCAGCGTAGTCTTGCCGCAGCCGGACTCGCCGACGATGCCGTGGAACGCGCCGCGCGCGACCGTCAGGTTTATGCCATCGACCGCCCGCACCGCGCCGACACCCGAACGGTTGGCGAAATGGACCTTTAGTCCCCTGACCTCGATCGCCGCGACATCAGACATGGACGGCGATCCCCTCTCGTTTCAGCACGACCGGGCAAGCCACACGGTGCGGGCTCGTCGACGCGGATATCGTCTGCAACGGCGGCCGGTGCTGCCGGCAACCGGCTTCGACCAGTTCGCAGCGCTCGGCAAACCGGCAACCCGGTTCCAGCCGGATCTGGTTTGGCGGCAGGCCCGGTATCTCGCGGGTCGCCGCGCGTTCGTCGGCGCGAAAATCCGGCACCGATGCGAGCAGCCCGCGCGTATAGGGATGGACCGGCCGGGTCAGCACATCCATCGCCGTCCCCTCCTCCGCCACTTGGCCGGCGTAAAGCACGATGACGCGGTCGGCGACGGAAGCGACCACGCCGATATCGTGCGTGATCAGCACGACCGCGATGCCATCCTCGCGCTGGATCTGACGGATGAGCTCCAGGATTTGCGCCTGGACGGTGGCGTCCAGCGCCGTGGTCGGCTCGTCTGCGATCAGCACGCGCGGCCGGGCCGCCAGCGCCAGCGCGATCATCGCCCGCTGCAGCATGCCGCCCGACATTTCGTGCGGATAGCGGTTGTAGCGATCCTCAGGGTCCGGAATGCCGGAGCGTGCCAGAAGCGAGACCGCTTCCTTGCGCGCGGCCTCATGCGACAGGCCGGCGAAGCGGCGCGCCTGGCGGGCCAGCTGCGGGCCGATTTTCAGCATCGGGTTCAACGCGCTCATCGGGTCCTGGAAAATCACGCCGAAATAGCGCCCGCGCAGGTCCGACAATTGCCGGGAACCGATGCTGAGCAGTTCGCTTCCGTCGGCTCGCGCCGATCCCTTCATGTCCACGGTCACGCCCTCGGGCAGCAGGCCGAGCGGACCGAGCGTCATTACGGTCTTTCCCGAACCGCTTTCGCCGACGACCGCGACCGTTTCTCCGGGACGGACGTTGAACGACACCCCGTCCACCGCCCGCACCGAAACGGTGGTGGCGTAGAGGTCGATGACCAAATCTTCGATCGAATAGATCGGCTGACCGTCGCTCATGCTGAAGTCGTTCCCGTTTCGACGGCGTTGCGCTCCGCTTCTTCGCGAGCACGCGCGTTACGGCGCTTGCGCAATGTCGCGCCGCGAACCGGCCGCGGCACCTTTTGCAATGCGAAGGCTTCGCCCAGAAGGTTGAAGCTGACCACGACCAGCGTCAGTGCCAGGCCGGGCAGCACGACGAGGCGCGGCACCTCCTCGATGTAGCTCATGCCGTCGACCAGCATCTGGCCCCATTCCGGTGTCGGCGGCGCGACGCCAAGTCCGAGAAAGCTGAGCGTCGCGATGGCCAGCACAAGCGCGCCGGCGTCGGCGCTTGCGTAGACGACGACGAGAGCAAGCACATGCGGCAGGATATGGCGGGCAAAAATCCAGAGATGACCGGCGCCCATCACGCGGGCCGCCTCGATATAGGGCTGCTGCAGCTCGGCGGTGACGACGGCGCGGCTCATGCGGGCATAGTTCGCCCACCACGCCAGGGTGAGCGCCGTGATCATCGACCAGTAGCCGGTGCCCAGAATGCCGATCAGCGCCAGCGCGATCACCAGGCTCGGAAGCGCCAGCGCGATGTCGATGATGCTGATCAGCACGAGTTCGACACGGCCGCCGACATAGCCGGCGAAGGAGCCGATCGTCACGCCGATCGCCAGAGCGGCGACAAGCACGATGACCATCGCCACCAGGGAAATGCGGGCGCCACCAACGATGCGGCTGAAGACGTCTCGGCCGAGATAGTCGGTGCCGAGCCAGTGGCTCCAGCTCATGCCCTCCAGTGTCGCCGAATAGTCCTGCGCACTCGGATCGTAAGGCATGACCGCAGGAGCGAAGATGCCGATCAGCACAAAGCCGATTACGGGGAGCAGCACCAGCCACGGCCAGTCCTTGATGTCCCTGATAGCAGAAATGTTCATTGCCTCATGCTCCCCGCGCCCGGCGCATTCGCGGATCCGCGACGATGCAGATCATGTCGACGATGAAATTGACCATGACGAAGAAGACGACAAACAGCAGCAGCACCGACTGCATGCCGATGAAGTCGCGAAAGCGTATCGCCTCGATGAAAAAGGCACCGACGCCGCGCAATGCAAATACCGTCTCGACCACGATCGATCCGATGATCATCAGCGTGAATTGCGCCCCGAATGTCGTCAGGAACGGAACGGCGATGTTGGGCAGCGCCTCGCGCAGCAGCACCTGCGTTCTGGTATAGCCTTTTGCGAAGCCAGTGGTCGCAAACGGCCGCGACATCGCTTCCTGGAGGTTGACCCGAACGACACGGCTGAGAACGGAGGCTGGGAACAGCGCGATCGTCACCCATGGCAGAAGCCATGAGGTGAAGCCGCTCGTGCCGAAGGTGGGCACCCAGCCGAGCATGACCGAAAACACGATCACCAGCAGCGCCGCCACGAAGAAGTTGGGGGTCGATGCGCCGATCAGCGAAAATGCGTGCAGAAACCTGTCCATGAAGCCGCCATTGCTGACGGCCCCGGCAATGCCAAGCGTGATCGACAAAATGAAGGCGAGAACGCCGCCGCCGGCAAGCAGAGCCGCCGTCATCGGGATGCGGGCGGCAAACTCCGACGAGATCGGCTTTCCCGTTCGTAGTGAGATGCCGAAATCGCCGGCCAACGCGCCGGAAAGCCAGCGTCCGTAGCGGATCGGCAACGGGTCGTAGAGCCCGAGCTCGTTGCCGATCTTGGCGATCATTTGGGCGTCCGCGCCGGGACCTGCCGCGCGCTCGGCAATCAGCGCCGCAACATTGCCCGGAGCCGCCGCAACCAGGGCGAATGTCAGCGCGGATGCCGCCAGGATCAAAAGGCAGGCAAGCAGCATCCGTCGCAGGATCGTGCGTTTCATCGTCAGGCCTCACTCGGACTCGAAGTCTTCAAGCCTTTAGGGTGATCGCCTTGAACGGCAAGTCGTAGTCGGTCGCCGGAAGCGAGAAGTTCTCTGCGCGCGGATTGTGAGCCCACAGCCGCTGGCTGACGACAAGCGGACAGATGGCGGTGTTGTCGTGCAGCCAATCGTAGAGGGCCTGCATCTTCAGGTCGCGTTCGGCGCCACTCGCGTCAAGCGCAGCCTTGACCACGCCATCGAGCGCGTCCGAGACATAAATCTTGCCGTCAGGCCCGCTGTCTGCCGTCGAGACGAAGGCATTGCCAAGGGTCCCGTGAGGGTCATAGGGAGCGCCATAGGTGGTGAAGAAAGCGAGATCATAGTCGAAGGCGGGGCGCCGTTCATGCATGGTGGCATTGTCGACCGAGGAGACTTGGACCTGGAAACCGACCTCGGACAATTGACCCTGGATCATTTCGGCGATGCGCCGCGATCCCGGCAGGGACTCTTCGGAAACCAGAAAGTCGATGGTCAGAGGAGAGCCAGCCTTGGTCCAGGCGCCGCCGCTCTCTGCCCAGCCCCCGTCGGCAAGTATCTTCTTGGCCGCCGCCACGTCATGCACCGGCACGTCATGCCGCTTGCCCGACGACGGCACGTTCGCCGGGAACAGATCGGCGGCCGGGTCGGCAAAGCCCTCGAACAGGACCTTGGCGATCGCCGCCCGGTCGACCGATGCATAGACGGCATCGCGAACGGCCTTGTCGGCGATGATCTTCGACTTCGGCGAATAGCCGAGCAGCATTGTCGCGGTGCCCGGCTCGGCAACAACCTTCATGCCGTCGCTTTCCAGCGCACGGGCGCGGCGCGGCGATAGCGTCGCCACCCAGTCGCCACCGATGACATCGAGGTCGCCTGAGCGGAGGCCGTTGGCACGAGCGAGTTCATCGGGAACCACCTTCAATTCCATGCGGCTGAAAAGCGGCTTTTCGCCCCAGTATTTGTCGTTGCGAACGAGGCTGGTGCCGCTCGAATCGTATTTTTCGACGATCCATGGACCGGTTCCGATCGGCGCCGTCTGCTTGCCATCCTTGTCGACTGCCTTGGGCGACAGGAAACGAACTGGGCGGACGATGGTGAGTTCGAGGAGTGCGGCCGGCACCGGTCGCTTCAGCTTGACCGTCAGCTTGTTCGGCCCATCGGTGACGATGCTGTCGTACGCATCGGAGACGCCAATCCAGGAGAAGTCGCTCACCCCCATCCATCGCTTGAGGTTCCATTCGGCTGCGGTGGAATCGAACGGCGTGCCGTCGCTGAAGGTCACGCCTTCACGCAGATCGAAAGCGATCGAAAGCTGATCGTCGGCAATGGTCCATTTGGTGGCAAGTCCCGGCTCAAGCGCGCCGTTCTGGCCGTAGTGGATCAGCGCATCGAAGACGATGGTGTAGGTGCTCAGCGTTGAAACATTCTGCAGCAGGTCGAGATCGCCGGTCTCCGCGGCGATGGCAATCTTCAGCGTGTCGTTGGTTTCGGAAAAGGCGGTGCGTGGCAGCGCAGCGGCGAAGGCAAGGCCGGCGGTGGAAACAAGGAAATTGCGGCGGTCGAGAGTGATCATTTCAGTTCCCCATTTTTGATTGATTGGTAGCGATTGTACACATGCATTCCCATTTGTATAGACATATTCGGCGCCAATCCAAGTTGGCGCACAGCGCTGCGCTTGGCAAAGGAAAGCGCCATCCTGCGTAATGTCGCGGTGCCGGCGCGGGTCTCGACAAGCGCTAAGTCCAGCTCAGCGTCATCGCCGTCAGCGCGAGGTAGCGGCCGACCTTCGCGATCGTGACGATCGCAAGGAAGCTCCAGAATGGCTCCCGCAGCGCCCCCGCCACGACCGTCAGCGGATCGCCGACGAGAGGCAGCCAGCTCAACAGCAGCGACCATCGTCCATAGCGCTGATACCATCGCGTCGCGCGTGTCAACGCGGAGGGCTTTACCGGGAACCATTTGCGGTTGCGAAAGCGATCGATCCCCCGGCCGAGCCACCAGTTGACGATCGAGCCGAGCACATTGCCTGCGCCTGCGAAAGCGATGAGCAGAGCCGGAGCATGGCTTCCTGTCAGGAGCAGTCCCGCAAGGGCTGCTTCCGATTGCATCGGCAGAATGGTCGCCGCGGCAAACGCGGTCAGGAAAAGACCGCCATAGATGGCGAGCTCGCCAGGCATTTCGAGCTCTCAGCTTGCCTTGGGCCATTTCGGGTGCCGATCGTCGACGACGTAGCCATGCGAATGCTCATAGCCCGCTTCCGACCATACTGCGTCGCCGATGTGCCGGTCGTCCTCAGGCAGATCGACATGCGTATGTACAAACACGTCGGGATCGTGTTTCGGCCATAGCCAGATCGCGGCAAGCAGGGCCGCGGCGCCTATGACGCCGAGCAGAATGAAGGTGAAGGGCAATCCCATCGCGGCACCGACGCGGCCGGCAATGGGATAGGTGATCAGCCAGCAGGCATGCGAAAGCGCGAATTGGGCCGCAAACAGAGCGGGCCGGTCGACGGCATCGGCAGAACGCCTGATCAATCGGCCCGAAGGCGTCTGCGCCAGCGAATAGCCGAGCCCGAGCACGAACCAGAGCGGCAGCAGCAGATAGTAGCTGCCGGCGAGCGGTCCCACCAGCACGCCCGCGACCAGGATCGCGGCGCCCGAGAGCATCGCAACCCGGTCCGGGACGTTCTCCAGCAGCCGCGGCAGGGCAAGCGCTGCAATCATCGATCCGCCGCCAAAGGCGGCGAGCGCCAGCGCCGTGTCGCTTTGTGAGAGGCCGAACTGCGCCTGCACCAGGACGACCGTGTTGACGATCACCATCGCGCTTGCCGCCGCGACGGCAACGTTAAGGGCCAGCAGCCCGCGCAATCGCGGCGTCGCCAGATAGATGCGGATTCCGCGCGTCGTGCGTTTATAGATGCCGCGCGGCTCCGAGGCTTGCGGGCTGGGCAGCACCACGGAGACGACCAGCGCCGCGGACGCCAGGAAGCCGACAACCGTACCGGCGAACAGGCTGTGGAAGCTGATGACGGAAAGCAGCGCCGCCGCCAGCATGGGACTGACGACGCTTTCCAGGTCGTAGGCCAGTCGCGACAGCGACAGGGCTCGCGTGTAGTCCTTCTCCTCGGGCAGCACGTCAGGAATAGAGGCCTGGAAGGCCGGAGTGAAGCCTGCCGACGCCGACTGCAGGACGAAGATGAGAAGATATACCTGCCAGACTTCGGTGACGAAGGGCAGGAACACCGCGACTGCTGCCCGGATGAGGTCGAGCGAAACCAACATGGTGCGGCGTGGCAGGCGCTCTGCGAACGCAGCGGCGACAGGCGCCACGCCGACATAGGCGATCATCTTGATAGCGAGCGCCGTGCCGAGCACCGCGCCTGCATCGGCGCCGGCAAGATCATAGGCCAGCAGCCCGAGTGCTACGGTGGCAAGGCCAGTGCCGATCAGGGCGATGACCTGGGCCAGGAAGAGATGACGGTAAGTGCGATTGGCCAGGACCTGAAGCATATTTGTCTTCTTGCAGCGGATGACGGTTCGTCGAGAACTGGCGCGAACGGCCTGCCTGTCTCAGTGATGGTGACCTTCCGGCTCGACCATCTTGAACGGCAGCACCTGCTCGCGACCCTTCGCGGCCAGGATCAACCTCGCCTGGAACTCATGCGGCTCGGCAGGGGCGACGGTGCTCTCAAGGCGGTGATGGTTGTCGCCGACAGGTTCGAGGCGAAGCGTCTCCGGCCCGCCGGGGCGGTCTATGATCACCGTCGCTGCCAGATCGTCGGCATGCCGATCGATGGTCAGCCGCATCCGCTCGCCGGCCGGTGTGTCGACGATTTCCAATGTCCCTGCAGCCAGCTCGCATACGACCTTGAACGGCTCCGGTGCATGATGATGAGCATGAGAGGTTTCCCCCCGCTTGGCGGTCGAACCGGCTGAGCTTTCGAGGCGGACATTCGCCTCCGCCAACGCCGGCAAGTGGGCGAACAGTTCCTCCTTAAGGGCTTCGCTGACGCCCAGTACGTCTTTGGCCGTCGCCGCATCCGGAACACTGATGGCGACGTCGGCATGTAGGCGATGGCCGATCCAGCGCGCCTGCACACTTCCAAGGCGCTCGATGCCGGACACATGTTCGGCGGCATGATGGATTTCGTCGATGATGCCGGGCTCCACACCATCGAGCATGCGCGTCAACACGGCTTTCGACGACTGCCAGACGATGGCGAAGATCGCCGCGGTGATCAGCAGTCCGATGATCGGATCGGCAAGCGGAAAGCCCAGCCAGACGCCGATAGCGCCCAGCACGACCGCCAGGCTGGTAAAGCCGTCGGTGCGGGCATGGTAGCCGTCCGCGATCAGCGCCGCGCTGTTGATCTCTCGTCCGACGCGGATGCGAAATACGGCGACCGCTTCATTGCCGATGAAGCCTATGAGGCCGGCGATGGCGACCCAGCCAAGAAATGCGATGGGACGCGGATTGATCAGCCTGTCGATCGCCTCATAGCCTGCGACGATGGCGCTGAAAAGAATGATGAGAACGATGACGATCCCGGCCAGATCCTCGACGCGGCCCAGGCCGTAGGTGAACGCCTTGCTCGGTTTGCGGCGGACCAGCATGAAGGCGATCCACAGCGGGACGGCGGTGACCGCGTCGCCGATATTGTGGATGGTGTCGGCCAGCAGCGCCACGCTGCCGGAGAGGAACACGACCACAAGCTGGAGCGCTGCCGTGACGGCCAGAACGACGAATGACCATTTGATTGCCCAGATGCCGCGCGTCGTCGTGGCGATCGTCGGATCGATGACGCCGTGGGTGTGGCCATGGCCGCCATCACCATCACCATGATCATGTCCATGGCCGCCGAAGCCCTGCGTCATCGGACCGAAGCCGAACCAGTCGCGTATCTTATCCATTATGGTGTTCTCTCACAGGTACTTGGTGATATCCTTGAACTCGTCGATCGAGCGGCGCTGCTCGCGCGCCAGCGGCCCGACGACGTCTTCAAGGCAATGGTTGAGATGATCCTGGATCAGGGTCTTCTTGGCTTGCGCGATGGCCCTCTCGACAGCATGGAGCTGCTGGGCAAGATCGAGGCAGGGCCGGCCCGCTTCGATCATTTCGATGACGCCCTTGAGATGTCCGCCAGCCCGCTTCAGGCGCTTGACGATATCGGGATGGGTTTCGTGGGTATGAGGCTGCTTGCTCATCTCTTGATACTATCCTCTTGGAGGGGATACAACAAGCCTCAAAGAGGCCTCGATTCCGGTGCAGTCAACAACCATTCGTTAGGATTTTGGAGAATAATCGCCGTTCATGCCGAATCGGATCCACAGCACAGTTTTTTGTCTGGTCATCGCTTTAGCGATGATGTTCGGCGTGCTGCGTCCTTTCGGCTATTCGACCTCACACGATCCGATCGCGATTGCCACCGCGGTTGAACGTCACGGCGGAGCCGCCGCGCAGATCGAAGATCATGACCACGCACACGATGACGGCGTTGCCGACGAGCAGAGCGCTGGCCATTTTCACGGGCACAATGCGGCCGACCACTCGCACGAGACGGCGAGCACGCCAGCCGACTTCGCACCGACCGTTCCACAGGTCGAACGGGGCTGGCTGAATTACCCGCCGACTTCCGTCGATCCGGGCACGACATTCCGGCTCGAGCGACCGCCGAGACCATTCCTCGCCGCATGATCGCGGCCGCTCGCGCGGCCACCCTCAACGACGAAGATTGGAAATTTTATGCAAGAACCCTTCGACCGGGGCCACTGGCGACCCGCCCTGCCCCTGCTTATCGCTCTGCTGACCCTGCCGCTGCTCGCCGGGGCAGCCTTTGCCCATGCCGTCGCCGCCGGCGACAAGGGCTACATCCAGGAAATCTCGGGCATCAACGTGTTGCCCTTCATCTATCTCGGCGCCAAGCACATGGTGACCGGATACGACCACATCCTGTTCCTGTTCGGGGTAATCTTCTTCCTCTACCGGATGAAGCATATCGGCATCTATGTCAGCCTGTTTGCGCTCGGCCACTCCACGACCATGCTGCTTGGCGTCTACTTCAACGTCGGCATCAACAGCTACATCATCGACGCGATCATCGGCCTTTCCGTGGTCTACAAGGCGCTCGACAATATGGGCTCTTTCCAGCGATGGCTCGGCTTCCAGCCGAACACCAAGATCGCGACGCTGGTCTTCGGCTTCTTCCATGGTTTCGGCCTGTCGACGAAGATCATCGAATACAACATCTCGCCGGACGGCCTGGTGCCCAACCTTTTGGCCTTCAATGTCGGCGTCGAGATCGGGCAGCTCTTGGCTCTTGGCGCCATCCTGATCGTGATGGGCTACTGGCGCCGGACACGAAGCTTCTGGCGCCACGCCTATACCGCAAACGTCATCATGATGACGGCTGGTTTCCTGCTGATCGGATATCAGCTCACCGGCCTGTTCGTCGCCGCATAAGGAACCGAATCATGTACAACACCGACCTTCCCAGCCGCGCCGATTTGCCGACGTCAGCGCAGCTCAAGCGCTCCACCTTCATTGCCGCGCTGACGGCGTTCGCCTTGCTCATCACGGTCGTCATGCCGTCCGAGTATGCGATCGACCCGACTGGAGCAGGCAGATTGCTCGGCCTCACCAGAATGGGCGAAATCAAGACACAGCTGGCAGCCGAGGCGGCAGCCGACGAAATGGCCAGCGCGAAGGCACCAACCGAGCGGATGACGCAAATGGTCCCTCCGGCCGAATTGATGGCGCGCATGGACCGAATTGAAAACCTCCTCGTCGCTCTGACCGCCGAACGGCCTGCTTTGCAGCCGTCGCCAACTGGGGAGGCGGTATCCCAAGACAATGTGACAGTTGGAGAGATCGCTCCTGCCGAGGCTCCGGCCATTGCTACAACGCCTGCCACCGAAGCAACCTCGGAAGCCCCGATCCAGCCAGATGGAAGGCAAGACGAGCTATCCTTCACGTTGGCGCCAGGCCAGGGTGCCGAAGTCAAGCTCGTGATGCGGCAGGGCGCCAAGGCAAACTTTTCCTGGACAGCTGACGGTGGCGTGGTGAACTTCGAGACGCACGGCGATGGCGGCGGTCAGTCCGTCAGCTATGAAAAGGGTCGCAGCGTTCCAGCTGACGAAGGTGCCATTGAAGCCGCCTTCGATGGAAATCACGGTTGGTTCTGGCGCAACCGCGGTGGCAGCGACGTGACCCTGACGATCCAGACTGAAGGCGACTACATCGACATCAAGCGTATGATCTAGCGCATACAGGGTCGCCCGGCGCCACTTCGAGCGTCGGGCGTCACCTATCCGTCTGTTCCACCGACGAGCGCAGATGCACGTCGAAGCTTTGCGCCGCGAGGAAGACACGGCTGACCTTCAGGTAAACGGGTCTTGATCCACCGCTCGATCTGGTTCACGGCATTTCAGCCCGACGTGATCTGCCAAACGGCTACGCCGGCAAGCGCCAAGCCGGCAGCGCCCTCAATGGCTCGGGAAATGGCATCGAACAGGCGTGGCCGGCTATCGAAAAAATGCACCAGACGTTCACGAAACAGGATCGACAGCACCGCAACGCAAGACAGCGTCAGCGCCACGCCGACCATCATGGTGATTGCGAAAAGAATGCCGGCGACCGGAACGCCTCTGGATATCGCAAAGGTCATCACGAAAAGCGTCAGCGGGCATGGGATCAGGCCGGCCATGACGCCGACGGCCTCGCCCTCATGCTTGTGGTGATGGCCGTGGCTCAATGCGCGCCAGAGCATCCAGATGCCGATCAGGCCAAGCAGGCCCCGACTGACGTCTTCCAGCAGCGGGGCGCGGCCAACACTGCCCAGGGCAATCGATACCAACGGCAACGAGAGCGCCGCGATCAGCACGGCAATCGTTACATGCGTGAAGGAGAGTGTCAGCGACACCAGAAGCCCACGCCGGACGCTGGCGTCCGATCCTGCCAGATAGGTGGCCAGGACAGCCTTGCTATGGCCCGGCGTCAGCGCATGCGCCGCACCGAACAGAATGCCCATGGGCAGAAAGGCCGTGAACGCCAGCCAACCGCCGCCGGCCGCAAGCAGTTTGATCTGCTCGGCCAGCGCCAGGTAGATCGTGCGTTGGAACTCGACCAGCGTCTGGAACATGGCCATCGAACCGGCTCCGGGTCAGCCGCACGTCAATTCGAGGCGCGTCGCGAAAATCTTGCCGAGATCGGTCCCCGTCGGATCACTGAAGAACGCGTCTGTCAGGCTCTTCTGGTTCTGCGCGATGGCCGTGTCCGGATCTGGACGGACGACGGAACGTGAGCAGCCTTGCGGCAGACCGGCCACCGCAATCTTGTCGTCGTCGGTAAAATCGATTGCCGTGTAGAAGGTCGGATCGTAGACACCGATACTGACTTTTCCAGCAAGGGCCAACGGGTCCTTCGGCTGCGTTTCGAACTGGACGACGAGTTGATCGTTTTCATAGCTGACGCTGAACTTCGGCGGTGGCGCCATCGTCACGTCCTTGCCGTTCAAGGTCACCATCTGAAAGTAGTTGTACTCGGCCAACGACGCATGGACGGTGAGAGCGACTTCATCGAGTTCCTTGGCATCAAGGACAAGGTCGGAATTCTTGTCGAATTCCATCAGCACAGTGCTGGAAAAGAGGTCGTCGAAACGCCAGAGATGCCGAAGCGACTTGAGCGTTCTGTCTGGACCGACGGTCAGGTCCAGCGTCGCTTCGGCAAACACATGCGGATGGGCGTTCGCTGCCGCGGCGGAAGCGAGCAACAGCGCCGCGCCTGATACCATGCCTGTCAGTTGCATTTTTCGCTCACATTTCGCTCGTCGATTCCGCATCAGACAGGACACCTGCCATTGCAAGCAGGCCGAAATGGGACGGGCCAAAGCCCAACCTTGATCGATCAGGGCTGTGTTGCTTCATTTAAGGAGGCAGCTACCCAAGGTCGCCCTTCAGCCAATGTTTGAGCATGATCACCGCGATACCAGCAAGGATTGCCACCACTATCATCCAGATGATCTTTTGCCGATCGCTCAATTTGCTGCTCCAGATCGATTCAGAGCATTCCTATCGCGAGTTCCTTGCAAACGCAAAAAGCCCCGCGTCCCGTGCAGATAACACCAGCTGATCCGCCCTAGTCGTCGGCGATCGAGCTTGCAATGACCGTGTTCGATGTGATCCGGGACCTCGGGAACGTCAAATGGACAAGCTGCTTGCGATTGCCGGCTGTCAATATGTAGAGTTTGGAAACTTGCATTCCGTTTCTGTCCTCGCCGATTGTTTCGGCATCCGTCCGGGCGAAGAAACGCTCCTTGAATGGGGCGCGGTCGACATCGAATAGCTTTATGGAGCAAGTTTGTACGTCGTCACCGGTCGCCTCGCAGCCCTGGAAGGCGTCTACGTCATCGACGGGGGCAAGTGCTGCGTCGCCGGACAACGGAGTCCATCCGCGTCTCCTGGCCGCAGCGACGGTTCGTTCGAAGTCAGGTCGATGGGCAAGACAAATACCGTGAAAAGCTTCCAACGCCAGATCGACATTATCGGCACGCACCAGCGGCGATCTCAGGCATATAGCAGCGAGCGCCGGGATAAAGAGTGGCTTCGATATCAGCACACCGCAGGGTCAAAAAATGGACCCTCTGGCACGTTAGTCAAGAGTGCCATTTAGCGGGCCCAGCGGCTGCGACGAGATCGACCTCCATCCGACTGTCGGCGGCTGCGCCGTCGCCCCGTAGTATCATTCGCCAGTTATTCTCCGACGCGGTCCGCATTGAAGACCCGCGGTAGCCGTCGAACTTGTGCGTCCATCCCTCGGCCCTCGGGAGGCTTCTCCACCAGGGTGGGGATCAAAGGAGCGATGAACGCTGGCCGGCTGGTGCTGGCAGTTACTCGTTTACGCATGGAATCGTGTCTAGGTGGCAGGCATATATCCGCGCTCCACACGTCCCGACGTTGGTTGAGATCGGCAGCCAGACCGGCCAGCCACTCTGTGCGCCAGGCGGATAGAGGTGAGTGTCGATCGCGAATTGCAGAAACGTTGCCAGCGGATAATTGCAAAGTCAGCGCGTCACGCGTACGGATCCATAAGCCCCAGCGCGCTTACATCCATAAGCACCCCAAACCCGATGATCTGCTCCAGCGCAACGTTGCGAGATAATGTGCCCAAGCTTTTGGCCGGTTCGGACTTCATGCGGCTGACCAGGGCGTATCGGTTGTAGACCGCCAAACTGACCATCGCGACGAATAGGCTGATCTTGAACAGGAGAATTCGACCGTAGCTGTTGCGCGGATCGGGGAACGAGCCAAGCACGAGCCAAGTGTTCATGGCGCCCGTCAAAAAAATGAGCGCAACCGCCACCATACCAAAGCGGGAGAAGCGCCACAGGACGGTTTCCACGCCTGCGACTTCGGATGGATGCCGCTGTGCTGCCGCGACAAGCAGGCCGAGGGGCAGGAGGCCACCTATCCACGCCCCGGCACTTGCAACATGGAGAGCTTGAGTCAGTGAGCCTAGAAGGCCCAACGCCGCCGCGTGGCCCTGCCAACCCTCGCAGGTCAGTAGCAAGAAAGCCGGCCCGACGATCAATTCGGGCCGCCCCGAGAAACTGATCACCAGGAGCAGGAGAACGAGCGAAAGGCGAACAAACCAAACAGTTCCGAAGTCGCTTTCCATGAGGACGCCGCGCAAGGTGTCAACCATACCCTCGCGTCCGGAGAGCCCGGCCGTAAAGCACAGCAGCCAAATTGCCGCGAAGATTGCGGCCGCAAGTGCGAGGGCAGGATTGATGTTACGGGGTAGAGGCGCAAGCGCGGGAGCCGCGGTTCTGCCTAGCGCATAGAAAGGGAAGAGTGCCGACCCGAATAGAATCATCACTGAGAGGAAGTAGACCCACCGGGCGAAGGCCAGAGTGCCATCAACGTCCATTTCTACGGTCTGACTTCAAATTTGAAATTGCCCTTCACCTTGTGCCCGTCTGCTGACAGCGCGTGCCAATCAACTTGATAAACACCCGGCGCAAGGGACCTTGATACAGGTGCCACCATGTCCTTATCGCGCACCGCGATCTCCGTGGTGATCTTCGCACCATCCGGCCCCGAAAGATCGATGCCCGAGAATCGAGCCTCAATGGGTTCGCTAAAGCGCAGTCGAATCTCAGTGGGCGGAGCGGCAATGGTGCTATTGATCTCTGGAGTAGCCTCGACCAATCGAGCATGCGCAAGCGCCTGGCCGGATAATGGCACGCTCCACAGCGCAAGTGTGGCGATCATTCGGATAGTCCGGTTCAACGCGAACTCCTCCCGCGACGACGGTCATCAAAGACTATGCACTTCCTGACGAATATACGAATATTTGGTATTGCAGGGCCGCCACTGTTCGAGCTGTCACGAAACTTTCCATTTGCCGGAAAAGTGATGAGAGATCAGGCCAACCCGCTACCGACCGCCGAGACTCTCGATTGAAGGTCACGGACGCCGCAAGCGTTTGTAATTATCAGGACAAGCGCGGGCGAAACAAGCGTTGGCGCCCGCGTGACTCCATTTCAGCTACTTAACCGGGATCATGAGATGTGCGTATGGAGTGCCCGGCCACATCACATAGGGCTTGGATGTGTCAGGCTTGGGGTCCGTCGGATAGCCCTGCATCATGTCCATTGCGTTGACGATCATCACATGCGGGCCGGTCTCTATCCAATTGTTGCCTTCCTCGGGCTTCGTCGCATAGGGATCGGTGTTGCTGCCATCGGTACCGCCGGACAGCATGTACATGAAGCCGACCTTGCCCTTGGGCGGTTCCTTCTTTTCCATCCATGCCATCGCCCATTCCATCGCGTTGGCATCGCCGCACATTGGGTCCGGGCCGGGCGTGGACGGGCTGTCCGGCATGCACCAGAAGCCGTTCTTGCCCTCGCGCAGGGTGCGCATGGCGCCCTTTTCATCCGCGGCGTAGACCGCAGCGCCGCTTGCCACGGCAGGGGGTGCAGCAGATTCAGCGCTCTTGATCATCGCAGCGTCGTCGGCGGCTGCGCCTTGCATCGTAACCAAACTGCCTGCCGCCAAAAGGGCAGCGACCGTCAGAAGCCGTTTCATGGCCGTTCTCCGGTTTGAGTTGATCTTGTGCATGATGTCCGACGCACGGCTTTCCAGAGCCGTTTGTCGGTGATCAAACAGTAGCAGATTACATGCCTCCGGACAATTTATGTTTTAGCGCGCCTTCTAATGTCTTTGCAGTGGGCGTGCTATTAAACGGGGGCCTTCAAATCGGTCACGAAACTCTTGAGGGTTCACTAACCAGATGGTGCTGTTCAGCGAGTGGCCAAATTTGCGCGGTTTCCCAGCAACCTTGCTTGCGTCGTCAAATCGCCACCTGCCCTAACGCTAGATTAGCCCGCGCATCGTCAGTTCAGCCTTCAGATAGGCATAATAGATCGGCGCGGCGACAAGACCCGGCATACCGAACCAAGCTTCCATGAAAACCATCGCCAGAAGAAGCTCCCAGGCACGCGCATTGATCCGCGAACCGATGATCTTGGCGTTTACGAAGTATTCGAGCTTGTGAATGATGATGAGAAAAGCAAGCGAGCCGAGCGCTGCAAGGAAGGAGATGCTGAGGCTGACAACCACGATCACCGTGTTGGAGATCAGATTGCCGATGACCGGCAGAAGGCCAGCGACGAAAGTCAGCGCTATCATTGTCCTGATGAATGGCAGATCGATGCCGAAGGACGGCAGAACAGCGACGAGATAGATCGCCGTCAGAAACGTATTCAACGCCGAAATCCGGATTTGCGAGAACACGATGTTGCGAAAGGCCTTGCTCAGAATGTTGACACGATCCGCGAGCGCGACCGCCAGTGGGCCGGGCTCGCGCGATGGCGCCGCCGAGCTCACCGCGATCAAGCCGCCGATCACCATGCCGACGACAATGTGGACCACCAGGACGCCAACATCCCGCCCAACGAGTTGAAGCTGGCCGGCATGTTCGCGGAGCCACCGGGCCGCGAAGACTTCCAGTTCCTCGATGTTTGATGGAAAATAGGCCATCGCCCAGGATGGGAGATGGACGCGCGCGGTATCGATGATCTCGGCCATCTTCTTGAGGAGCGTCACGACGTTCTCCGAACCGCCAGTCAATTGCGACATGCCGCTAAAGATAGCGGCGGCTACCAGGAGCGTGAAGATCAATGCCACCAAGGTCAGCGCAAGGCTTTTCGTCAGGCTGTTGGAGACGCCGATTCGATGGAGCATCGGTGCGGCGAAATGAACGATGTTGAACACGAGAAGGCCCGAAAGCAGTGCCGGAAGCAGTCCGAGTTCGAGAACGGCGACGAGCGCTATAAGCGCAAGCAGGCACGACGCGAGATAGAACCATGAGAAAGTCAGCACTTTTCACCTGCAGAAGCAGCCAAGTCCTCTCCGGGTTTCATTAGCTTTGATACCCGGTGATGCGCAAGCGAACACGCCTTCGACACGTGTGTAAGGCTAACCGCCTCGCAGATCCCATGCTTGCGCGCCAGGTCGCCCGCTTTTGCCCCGCCTCATGCTCACGCAGGACCGCGATGATCAGCTCTTGCGTAAACCGCATTCTCTTCATCAGTCCGCCCTTAAATCGAGGCCGGACTTTAATCTCAGATGGAGGAAATTACCGATGGCAGGTCAGCCGCTCGAGGATGTTTATGCCGGTTGGCAAGAATGATCCTCTTCGTAGTGAAGCCGAAGTTCATTCCGCCGCGAAGACCATCAGATCCTCGAAGGGGAACTCGACATAGTATTGGCCGGACGGAAGGGCGTCCCGGGAATAGGTCCGGATTGTCAGGTCATTGCTTTCGAAAATGACTTCATGCCGATCGCCAAGGAAAAGGCTCTCGACGCAGGTCATGGCGATACGTCCAGGCCCGTCCTCCCCGGACCACGTCACCCGCTCAAGCCGGACGAGTGCGGTGACTTTGGCGCCGACGGTCAGCTCCTGCTGGGCGCTGCCCACAAGATGGATGCCGTTGGCGACAATTTCCGCACGGTTGCCGTTGATGGCGGTGACCACGCCGTCAAGGCGATTGCTGGCACCCATGAACTCTGCTGCAAACAGGCTCTTCGGCTTGTTGTAGATTTGCTTGGGCGTTCCGTCCTGTTCGATCTGGCCGCCGTTGAGCAGCAGGATGCGGTCGGCGAGCGCCATCGCTTCCACCTGATCATGGGTGACGCACAGCGCCGATAGCCCGAGATTGGTGATAAGGCGGCGCAGCCAGATCCGCGCTTCTTCGCGTAGCTTGGCGTCCAGATTTGACAGCGGCTCATCGAGCAGAATCACGTTCGGCTCATAGACCAGCGCACGGGCCAGCGCCACGCGCTGCTGCTGTCCGCCGGAGAGCTGATGCGGATAGCGCTCGCCCAGTTTGCCGAGGCCGATGCTGTCCAAAGCCTTCTGGACGCGGCTCGCAACATCTGCCTGGGACACTTTGCGCAGCTTCAGGGGATAACCCACATTCTCGGACACCGTCCGATGCGGCCACAGCGCATAGGACTGGAATACCAGCCCGAGACCGCGCGTTTCCGGCGCCAGATTGATGTTCTGCCCGGCATCGAAAAGCGGCTTGTCACCGAGCAGTATCTTGCCGCTGTTGGGTGTCTCCAGACCGGCGACCGCTCGCAAGAGCGTCGTCTTGCCGGACCCGGACGCGCCGAGCAAGGCGACGATCTGACCCGGTTCGACCGAAAAGGACACACCTTTCAGGATCTCGAGGGTGCCGTAACTGAGGCGCAGGCCGTCTATGATGATATCAGTCATTGAGGCGGACTCCAAAGCGCATTGCGAGGGCAAGACCGGTCACGATGATGACGGTGTTGATGACGGCGAGAGCGGAAACCAGATCGATCGCGCCGGTGCCCCAAAGGGAAACCATGAGCGAGCCGATCACTTCGGTTCCCGGTCCGAGCAGATAGACGCCCGTCGAATATTCACGGGCGAAGATCAGGAAGATCAACAGCCAGGCTGAGAACATGCCGCCGCGGATGAGCGGCAGCGTGATGTCCCTGGCGACCCGGCCCTCGCTGGCGCCAACTGACCGGCCGGCTTCCTCGAGCTCCTTGCCGATCTGCAGGAGCGTTCCGGAAATCAGCCGCATGCCATAGGCGAACCACACAATGGTATAGGCGAGCCATACCGAGATCATCGTGGCACGCAGGGGTGCGATCGGCTTGAAGAAGAGAAATATCCACAGCATGGCAAGGCCAGCCACAATGCCCGGCATCGCCCGCGGTATCATGGCCACGTAATCGACGACTTTGGTCAGGGGTGCGTTCGAGCGGTGACCGGCGAGTGCCACGGCAGTATAGGCCGCGATCGAAGCCGCGCCGCCGACCACCGCGACGCCGACCGTGTTGAGAATGGCGCTGATGACATTCGGATAGTCAGCGAGATCGCGATAGTGATCCAACGTCAGCACCTGGAAGATATTCACCCCGACGCCCCAGCTTGTCACCAGTGAACGAATTGCGACGCCGCCCACCGGTATGATCACGGTGGCCGCGAACCAGGCCACCACAAGCGCGAAGGCCGGCCAGCGAAGAGCGCCCAGCCGGATGGGGTTGTGCCGACTGCCCTTGCCTTTGACAGACACATAGCGGCTGGCGTTGCGCAGCATGTAGCGCTGCAGCACCACCAGCGGCAGCGCGATCATGATGATCGCCACCACCACTACGGCCATCAACTGGTAGGAAGGAACACCGAGCTTGTTGGTGAGCTTGTAGAGATAGGTGGCGAGAACCAGCACGCCTTCCGGATCGCCAAGCACCAGCGGCAGGCCGAAAAGTTCGAAACCGAGGAAGAACACCAGAACCGCCGCATAGAGCACCACCGGCATCACCATGGGCAGCGACACACTGGCGGCGACGCGCCAAGGGCCAGCGCCGGCGGTGCGTGCCGCCTCTTCGAGGTCGGCGCCAACGTTGCGGAGCGCCGCCGATGCATAGAGATAGACATGTGGGACATGGGTGAGCCCGGCAATGATCGCGATCGATGTCACCGAATAGACATTCCAGGGCACGTAGCCGATCATCGACTTGACCGCCAGCGAGACGAAGCCGACTGGTCCCAGTGTCATCACATAGCCGAAGGCCAGCACCACCGCCGACATGAAAACCGGGATCAGGATGATCGGCTCCAGCCAGCGCTTGCCCGGCACGTCGGTGCGCACGATGATGAACGCCAGCAGGATTCCCACCGGAACTGCGATCACCGTCATGCCCACCGCGAGCTTGAGCGAAGTCGTCAGCGCTAGCCAGAAATCCGCGTCCGCGAGGATGAAGCTGTAGGCGTTCAGCGACAGATGCGCGGTTT
Organism: Mesorhizobium sp. M0816; assembly: GCF_040320005.1. Lineage (NCBI taxonomy): Bacteria > Pseudomonadati > Pseudomonadota > Alphaproteobacteria > Hyphomicrobiales > Phyllobacteriaceae > Mesorhizobium > Mesorhizobium sp. M0816. The sequence continues at coordinate 72,284 of NZ_JAMYOT010000026.1, forward strand.
TCTGGAAGAAAGGCGCGGACAGAAAACTCTGATAAATGATCAGGGTGACCGGTGCCAGCACCACCAGGATGGCGAGGAGGTTGGTGCTGACACGAAAGACACGGAAGGGCATGATCGCCTCGAACAAAGCCGGGGGCCGTCCGCTAGCAAGAGCGCAAGCGCGCCGTTCCGATGATTCTTAATAGCAAGAAGGGTGAGAGAGCCGACTGTGCAGGCACTCCCGATCAAGCGATTACTCGCCCTTCATGGCTTTCTGCCACTCGTTGAGGAACGCCAGCCGTGTCGTCTCGTCGAGACCTTCGAGCAGCTTGTCGTCGAGCGCGATCGGGTGAACGTTTTCACCGGCGGCGGCCTTTATGGACGCCAGCGTGGTTGCCCCTTCAACGTCATCACGAACGGCATAGAGCTTGATGTCGTCGGCGATCAGCTTCTGCGCGCGCGCCGACAGCAGATAGTCTACGAATAGCTTCGCAGCATTGGGATCCTGGGCTTCCGCCGGAATGACGGTGGCGCGGGTGGTCACCAGGACATAGTCCTTCGGGATTATCACACCGAGGTTCTCGTCCTTGGCCTGCTTGGCGAGGCCATATGAGCCGAAGATGCCATAGGCGATGGAATGTTCGCCAGACGTGACCTTCTCGATCATCGAGCCGGCGGAGCTGTAGAGCTTGATATGGGCCTTGCCAAAAGCCTTGTTAAGCGCCCAGGAATCGGTCCAGTTCTTGGCGTCCTGGTTGTAGAAATAGAAGCCGACACCGGATTTTTCCGGATCGTAGGACGCGATCTTGCCATCATATTCTGCGGTCTTCCCGGTCATCAGCTTGAGAAGATCGGCGTGGGTTGCGGGAACATCGCCTTCAGGCACGAGACGCTTGTTGTAGACGAAAGTCACCGGGTCGGCGGTGGTACCATAGACCATGTCCTTGTAGGACGCCCAGGCCGGAAGGTGGGCCGCCTCCACGGATTTGTATTCCTGCGCATAGCCGTCTGAGGCAAGTTTGATCTGCAGATCCGGAGCCGAAGACCATGCGACATCTGCCGTGCCTTGGCCCGAAGCGGTTTCGGCAATGACGCGATTGTAGAGTTCGGTGGAATTGAGGTCGGAATATTCGACGGCGATGCCGGGGAATGCTGCTTCGAAGTCCTTGAGCAAGGGCTGGACCAGCGCCGCGTCGGTCGTCGAATAGATGCTGAGGTGTCCTTCCGCGGTGGCGGCGGCCACCAGATCCTTGTAGTTGTCCGGATACCCGGCGGGGATCTCGGCAGCGGCGGCAAGCGTCGCGAAAGCGGCTGACAGCGAAAACGCGGCCATCATCGTCGCAAGACGATTTTTCATTAGGGTCTCCTCCAAGTTCGCCTAAATCGTACCTCCTCCAGGCACAAAAGGCGAGTATCATCCTGACCTGTCACCAACCTGTCACGGCGATGTCGAGGTTTGCTCAGCCGACTAGGCCCGATGGGTCGTGATCAGATTGTCGATGACAGCGGGATCGGCCACATCGACGTATTGCGGGATTGCTGAAATCTTGGGGCGGCATCCTACGCGTCACGGTCGCTGGCCCTGCGCATCGATCATGGACTTGCTCCAATCCTCGATGAAGCGGCGGCGCAACGCCTCGTCTTGTACGGCAAGTAACGCAGGGCCGATGCGTATGGCGCGCGCGATACCAGACTCCCCAAGTTTTTCCGGGCCGTCCGCTCCCTCAGGCAATTGCCCGTTCTCGGCAAAGAAGAAGGCGCTATCCCTGGCAACCTTCTGTCCCCGGGCCGACAGAAGGTAGTCGAGAAATCGTTTGGCAACGTCCATATTCGGCGCCGTCTTCGGAATGAGCGCGCCACGACTGAGTATCAGCGCATAGTCCCGCGGGACAACGACCCTCAAGTCGGAATTGCCCCTGGCCGCCGCGTAGGCGTATGACCCGATCATATTGTAGCCTATATATAGGCTCCCGTTTGCAACGTCCTGAAGGGTCTCCGCGGTGCAACAACGCACCACAGTTTCCGCTCGGCTCATGCTTTCCAGAAGCCGACCGTAGACCGCCGTCGTCTGCCGCGCATCACTGAACGCCAATAAGTAGCCGATGCCCGAAAGTCGGATGTCGAACGTTCCGACCCGTCCGCGATAAAAATCGATCCGCCGCCTGAGAAGATCGGCGAGTTCGATGTGGGTGCGCGGTACGTCGCCGGACGGCACGAGGCGGGCGTTATAGACGAAGACGGCCGGTTCGTAGGTAAAGCCGAATACCTCGTCGCGCCAGTTTGCCCAATTGGCGACATGCGCGGTTTCGGCCGACACGTGCGGCGCCGCGCAGCCGTCATTGGCGAGCTTCACAAGTTGGTCGACCGACGGAGACAACAAGATGTCGCCCAGCACCGCGTCCGTCCGACAGGCTTCACTGGCACTCCTTTGCAAGTCGTTGGTGACATATTCAACATAGTCGACTGCCACGTTGGGGAAAACGGACTGAAAATCCCGGATCAGTGGTTCCATTGCCGCCAGATCGGTCGCGGCGTGGATCGACAGTCGGTCCTTCTCCGGCTGAGACGAAGGGAAAAATGCGCTGCTTCCTTCAGCAGCTCTTGCCGCGTGACCGATGCATAAGACGACGGCAGCCATCAAACCGAATGTCGGCAATGTTCCCGTTATCATCCGGTCTTCTCCGTCGCGATGGGCAACGTCAAGGTGACGGTGAACCCTTGCGTGCCCTTCCCGCCATCCTTGCTTGTCTCGCGAAAGGTCAGCGCGCCACCGTGAGCCGCCGCAACCTCCGACGCGATGGCGAAACCAAGACCTGCGCTGCCGTCATGAGATTTGGACGTTTCGAAGCGCTGCGTAACCCGCTCCCACTCGCCCCGCGGAATGCCCGGTCCGTCATCTTCGACCTCGAGATGGGCACGTGTACCGTCGCTGCGTACTCTGACCTCAAGGCGCGACACCACTCCATGGCGCAAGGCATTGTCGATGATATTGACGATCGCTTCGCGAAGGCTGACGGCGTCCGCAAGCACGACCGGCTCGTCGTCAGGCGCCTCGAAGGAGACGATGATGTCCGGATCGATAGTTATCGGAACCGCCGCACGGAAAGCGCGCCGTGCGACATCTGCCAGATCATGCCGCTGAAGCTGCACGGAATCGGCACGATGGATGACCATGGCGTGGCTGAGCAACTGGTTGGTCAGGCGCGCAAGTTCGCTGGCGCGCTGCTGTACGCGATCGAGATGCTGGCGGCTCGACTTGTCCAGCTTGGCTTGACTCAACAGATCGAGCTGCGCCGTTAGCGCCGTCAGCGGCGTTCTGATCTGGTGCGCCGCGTCGGCGATGAAGCGCTGCAGGAGTTTCACGCGCTCGTCGAGCCGACTCATGAAATAATTGATGGAAGTAACGAAGGGCCGCAATTCTCTCGGTACGACGACCGTTACCGGCGTCAGGTCTTGTGGATCGCGACGGCGGAGCGTCGCTCCGAGATGCTTGACCGGTTGCAGAGAATAGCGAATAGCAATCATCGCTCCAGCTAAAGCCAATATGCTCATGACCGCCAGGAGGACGGTCGCCCTGAGAGTCAATTCACCCGCGAGCGCGCGGCGGGCTTCCGTGGTCTGCCCAACGATGACATGCGCCCAACCGGATACGGCTGGATCGGACAGTGCGCGCGCCACCACCGCAATCCGAACCGGTTCGCCGCGATAATGCGCCGATTCCAATACCGGGACATCGTGTATTGCGGCCAGATCAACTTCTGTTTGCAGATCGGCATAACCTGTCAGCGTCGCGCCGGAAGGGCCGATCACGCGATAGAAGATGCGATCGCGGCTGGCGAGGCCCAGAAGTTCAAAAGCTGATACCGGCAGGTTGATGATGAGCGAACCGGATTCAACCGTAAGGCTGTCTGCCATCTGGATGGCCGCACCAAGCAGAAGCCGGTCATAGGCGTCATCGGCGGCGGTACGTGCGTAGTACGACGCCGCACTCACCAGAAGAGCCGCACCCAGGCCCAGCACCAGCGAGATGCGGACCGCCAGGCGCGTGAAAAGGGAAGGCTCAGCCGGTATCATCGGAAGCCAGCTGATATCCCACGCCCCGCACGGTAACGATCTGCGCCTTGGCGCCTTCCAGCTTCTTGCGCAGCCGCCCGACATAAAGTTCGATCGCGTTCTGATTGGCCGGCTCGTCAAACCCGAAAAGCTGATCGATAAGTTCATCTTTGCTGAAGACGCGGCCTGGCCGCGACGCCAGTATCTCAAGCAACGTCATCTCGCGTCGTTTCAATTGCACCTCGCGCCTGCCTACTCGCACTGAGCGGCTGCCGCGGTCGAGCACGACATCGCCACACTGTACGATGTTGGTCGCCTCGCCGCTTTTCCGCCGGAGCAGAACACGGGCGCGCGCTTCCAATTCCCGGAAATCGAACGGTTTGACCAGATAGTCGTCGGCGCCGAGATCAAGCGCGCCAACGCGGTCCTCTATTTCGGAACGGGCCGTCAACATCAGAACCGGGGTCGTATTCCTTGCCTGCCGGAGCCGTCGAACGATTTCAAACCCGTCGAGGCTGGGCAGCATGACGTCGAGGATGACGAGATCGTAGCAGGTGAAATCGAGGATCTCTGCGGCAGCACGGCCGTCCGTCTCCCAATCGACTGCGTGGCCGATCGTTTCGAAGCGGCGGCTGATAGCCTCGCCAACGTCGCGCGTGTCTTCGACGAGGAGAATTCGCATGCCGGAGCATTTGCACGGAAGCAGCCGCCTATCAAGCGTCACCTCTTTGCGGAGAGGCGCTTGACATCATCTGCAGATCACGCGTTGGCTTCAGCCCTGTTACCGTCAGCAGTTCAAGCTATCCAATCATTTGAGCTTTGTCGACGGGCTGCGTGATGGCGTCTGCCTTCATGTGATCTGCGCATCCACGCCAAGAACGGGGCGCGTCGGTACATGACCCGCGCTGCAAGCCACGGCTGGACCACGCACTTTGCCGCATTCAACGTATTCGACCGCACCGTGATCAGTCGCTAGTAGATGCACCACCATCGCCATCAGGAGATTATGCTTCTGGCGATCGTGATGCTGATAGCGATTGCGCAATGCCATCATTTGCGCTTCAGAGACGTATCCAATTGCGTCATTAAGAGGATATCATGCCGACAGGCGATGGCAGTTTGAGCGACATTCTTGGAATCTTATCGGTTCTCCTACTCGTGGCCGCAAACGGCTTCTTTGTCGCCGCCGAGTTTTCCCTGGTCGCCGTGCGCCGAAGCCGAGTTGCCGAACTCGCTGCGGCTGGGCGGCTGAACGCGGCAGCGCTCCAGCGGGCCGTCGACAATCTCGATGCCAATCTGGCGGCGACCCAGCTCGGCATCACCATTTCATCGCTGGCGCTCGGCTGGATCGGCGAACCTGCTCTCGCGCATCTCGTCGAGCCTCTCTTGATCGGGCTGCTGGGGTCGTTGGCGACTGCGGGCTCACACACTGTCGCCGTCGCGATCGCTTTCATCATCATCACCGCGCTTCACATCGTGCTTGGCGAGCTCGCACCAAAGAGTCTGGCGCTCCAGCGCAGCGAAGACACTGCGCTCTGGGTCGTGCGTCCGCTCGGTCTGTTCCTCTTTCTGCTCAGGCCGGCGATTCTAATGCTGAATGGTCTCGGCAACCTCGTTCTGCGACTCTGCGGCCTGCGCCCGGGAACCGGTGAGGATTCATTGCACTCGCCAGACGAGCTGAAGCTTCTGATCTCGGCCAGTCAGGAAGGCGGGCTGTTGCAGCAGGCGCAGCGGGAGATGGTCGAGCGGGTCTTCAATATCGGCGAGCGCCGCATCAGTGACATCATGACGCCTCGGCCGGATATCGACTGGATCGACGTGAATGATGACCGAACCGAGATTCTTCGTACGATCCGCGATTGCCGCCATGAGCAGCTCCTTGTCGGCAAGGGCGGTATCGATGAACTGCTCGGCATGGTTCTGAAGAAGGACATGCTCGACCAGGTTCTTGACGGGCAGGTTCTCGATCCGATGGCGATCATCCGTGAGCCGCTCGTCGTTCATGAATCAACGCCGATTTTCAAAGTGCTGGAGCAGTTCAGGAAGGCGCCCGTCCGCATAGCAATGGTCCTCGACGAGTACGGAAGTCTGGAAGGAATTGTTACCCAGACCGATTTGCTCGAAGCCATCGCCGGCGACCTGCCCAACATCGAAGGCGAAGAGCCGGATATCGTCGAGCGTGAAGACGGCTCCCTTCTCGTGGATGGTATGATGTCGGCCCAGGACGCCTTCGATCGCCTTGGTTTTCGAGCACGGCCAACTGAAGGCGACTTCCATACGATCGCAGGATTTGCCCTGTTTCGACTAGGGCATCTGCCTGAGGTCGGGGAACATTTTGATTATGGCGGCTGGCACTTCGAGATCGTGGACATGGATGGCCGGCGGATCGACAAACTGCTCGCACGAAGGAACTCTCCCACGGGGCGGCAAGAAACATCGGAGGTAGATGGGCTCAGAACATAGGCCAATGAATGGGCCGCCATGGCCTCGTCGAGGTCGCCGGTGCCCGCGAACCAACTGTATCCTGCGTGATCCAACCTGACTGATGCTGATGCACCATCACCCGGTCGACGAAAGGCGAAAGCACCCGCACCACCCCCATGGCGTTGCCGGTCGCCTCGACAACGACCTCGTCCGTCCTGTTCAAGCTGCGGCCAAATCCCTCCAGTCCGGAGCGGGTCATGTCGACCCGTCCGTGATGGCGCAGCCGGCCATCTTCGCAGAAAACCACTTCCGCAAAGGTGCGGTGGATGTCCATTCCAATTACACGTCATTGGCCCCCTCTCTCCTTGAACAATCGGGAGCCGGCGGGCGACGCGACACCTACGGATCCGCGCTCTCGGCGCAACCGGGCAGGTCGCAGGGGCGGCCAGCTACTAACGCGAGCTCGCAGCTTATCGAATACATCGGCCTGCCCGCACTTGGCGTGCTCCCGGCGCCGCTGTCCCGGATGGTCACACATACGCTGAAAATCTCGCATCTCCAGCGGGGATCAGATGGCACCATCATGATCATACCGGTTACCGAGCGCCTCAACGGCGAGATCAAGCGGCGCACCGAGGTCATCGGCATCTTCCCAAATGATGACGCCATCGTCCGTCTGGTTGGCGCGATCCTGCTCGAGCAGAACGATGAATGGGCCGTGCAGCGGGCGAGATACATTACGCTGGAAACCATCAGCCAAATGAGCGATGATCCACTCATCAGCCTGCTGTGGCGCGCTGATCATTCCCGGCCCATGCCGGAAGCTGCGGCGACCAAGCCGTCAACTACACCACTCCCTGGGACACGATCCTGATGCGCTCACGCTTCAAGCCAAGACCGCAATCCAGATAGCGAGCCAATCATGAAATCCGAGACAGCAGCCACCGAAAGCGTTGAGCCGGCGCCTAAGGCTGTTCCATCGGGTTGGCGAGTGTTGATGACACGCGAACGTTGGACCGAAGTCGCTCGCATTATATTTACCGGCCTGATGGCCTTTCTGTACTGGCAAAAGCTGATTCCCATTCAAGCTTTGTGGGGGGCGGTTGCCATCGGTTTGTATCCGCTTGTCAAGACCGGCGCCGTTGACCTCGTAAAAGAGCGCAAGATCGGTACCGAGATATTCGTCACCATCGCTACGGTGGTAGCGCTGATCGGAGGCGAGACCGTCGCCGGCGCGGTCCTCATGGTGATCATTCTGATCGCAGAGTTCATTGCCGATTTGAATATGGATCGTGCGCGAGCCTCAATCAAAGACCTGATCGGCTCGGTGCCCCAAGTTGCGCTTGTGCGGGACGCAGGTGGCGAACGCATGGTCACGATCGAGAATTTGCGCGCGGGCGACGTTGTCTTGGTGCGGGCCGGCGAGAAGATCCCGGTCGATGGCACCGTCGTCGGTGGAGCGGCTTCGGTCAACGAAGCATCGATCACTGGAGAGAGCATTCCCAAGGACAAGAGCGATGGCGCCGATGTCTTTGCCGGAACCATCGTCGAATCCGGCGCCCTCGACATCGAGACCGAGAAGGTTGGTGCGGACACCACCTTTGCCCGCATCATCAGTCTGGTCGAGAATGCCGAAGCGGAACAGGCACCCGTCCAGAAACTGGCGGATAAGGTCGCGTCATGGCTGATCCCGGTCGTGCTGATCTTCCTCGTTGCGGTTTATCTTTATACCCGCGACGTTCGGATGATCGTCACTCTGCTGATTTTCACATCGCCTGCCGAACTCGGATTGGCGACTCCTCTGGTGATTATCGCAGCCATTGCGCGAGCCGCACGCAGTGGAATTCTAGTCAAGGGGGGCGTCTATCTGGAGTCTTTGGCCAAGGTCGACGTCCTGGTGTTCGACAAGACAGGCACCCTGACGGCGAACAAGCCCGAGGTTGTCGGCGTGGAGATGCAGGACGGCACGCTTTCGGAAGCTGATCTGCTCAGCCTTGCCGCCGCCGCCGATCGGCGCTCCGCTCACCCCTTGGCGAAAGCGGTCGTCAACTATGCCGCCCGGATGAAAATCGATGTCCCGGAACCGGAGCAGTACGAGCAGTTGCAGGCGCGCGGTGTGAAGGCGACGGTCTCCGGAGGCACCGTGCTGGTCGGGAATGCATCGTTGCTGCGCGAGGCCGGCGTGCCGCTTTCCGATGCGATCGAAAAGGGCGGACAGACGCCGGTTCACGTCGCGGTCGATGGGAAATTCGCGGGCGTGATTCTGATTGCCGACACATTGCGACCAGGTGCGCGCGAAGCGCTGGCAAAGCTCCGTGCGACCGGGGTCAAGCGCATGGTGATGGTGACGGGTGACAATGAGGCCACAGCGCGGACCATCGCCAAGGAACTCGGCGTGGATGAAGTGCGTGCCAATCTGATGCCGCAGGACAAGGTCGCCGCCATCGCCGAACTGCAAAAGCAGGGCCATCGCGTGGCGATGGTCGGCGACGGGATCAACGACGCGCCGGCGCTGGCACGCGCCGATGTCGGCATTGCGATGGGCGGCGGCGGCACGCAGGCGGCACTGGAAGCCGCCGACATTGCATTGATGAAGGATGATCTGGCAAAAATTGTCAGCGCGCGCGCAATTGCTCGACGTGCTTACCGGACAATTCAGGAAAATATTTTTGTCGGTGTCGGTGTTGTGCACGTTTTGGGCATTACCGCAGCGCTGATGGGCTGGATCGGTCCTATCCAGGCAGCGATTTTGCACTTGGGGCCAGATGTCCTGGTGTTCCTGAATTCGGCAAAACTGCTGCGCGTTCGAATCCAAGATGTTTAGCGCATCTCTTTGGAGCCTAAGGCGCTTGCAGTTCTTTGGACGACAAACGCGTCCAATTCGCATCGTCCACGAAACCGGGCAACCGCAACCAGAGTACGCTTACTGCTGTGGCGCTGGTGGCGGTGTGCCCCCAAACCACCCAGCCGCATACCCGATCACAAACAGCACCACGATCACGGCTGCCACACCGTACCAGAGGCGCCTGTCCGTGAAATTCATCGTTACCTCCAAATATCGCGCTGCGCCTGACGACCCAGCGATTTCTTCGATCCTTTGGTCGTCGTTTTCGTGACGAGCGACTCATCTGATCCCCTGACAGAGTAGGCCAAGTATGGCTTCCAGAGAAGCGCGTAGGCCTGTCTGCGGTGCCAAAGCCGCCGGCTGCAAGCGGCTCGCGGAGGAGCGAGCATCAGGAGGACGCTGGGATCGACCCGAGCTCCATCGGCTTCTTGGCGAGCTCGAAGAAGGCGATATCGTGGTTGTCCGGAAACTAGACCGACTGATGCGGTCACTCAAGGACCTGCTCCTTATCCTTGAGAAGATCGAGGCCGCCGGCGCCGGGTTCTGCTCACTGACCGAGGCAATCGGCACGACCACGACGGCAGGCCGCATGATGATGCGGATGCTCGGTTCCTTCGCCGAATTCGAGCGAGCCATCGTACGGGAACGCACCATGGCGGGGCTTCAAGCGGCCAGGAGCGCGGGCGAAAAGGTGGTCGTCGCCCAAAACTCACGTCCGATCAGCGCTCCGAAATCATCGGCATGCTGAATGATGGTCCACCCGCCGCCGAGATTGCTCGCATCTTCCGAGTTCATAGGGCCACTGTGAGACGTATCGGCGCTCAGACGAAAATGAATGTTCGCTGATTGTGGGTCCAATTGGCCGCTTTCGCAGCGACGTACGCACCGGCCCTCCTCGGACGCGTACCCCCGGCCTGCAGTTATTGGTATTGTACCAGATGCCTACGTGGTTGGTTCGGCGGAACACATCCTGGAGCAAAAGAATTCGAACCGAACTAGCCAAAGCGGTCATTCGATTCGTCCGATCGGATGACTGCTACTGGCGCACGTGGTCGGTTGGTGCGTTCAGACATCAGATTGCCTGATGAGGCTCGGGAAGGTCCGGCCGGGGTGGAAAACCGCCGTTCAGCGCCCTATGCGAGCACGAAATTCGGCAGTCGAATTGGTGCGTGGAAACGGTGCGGAAGGCAACTGTACACCGAGAAAGGCACAAAGCGGCTCCCACCCTTCGGAGGCCTGATAAGTAAGAAGGCGTTCAGGTGGCAGCGTTGATTTCACGGAAGCGTTATGTGCTTCATAGACAGCGATTGCGTGATCACGGTTATCAAATCGACCGCCAAAGACAGTGTTTCCAACCACCGCCACACCACAGGACTGTGGATCATTGGTAGTAGCATCCATCGTGAGCCCTATTGTTTGCGCCATGCTGTCATACCAGGCTTCCGGGTCACGAACTGTCAGGATAACCTTTGCATCAGAGTAGCGGTCACTCACTTCGCGCCAAAAATGCGCCGTTGGCCAATCGACCGCGGAAAGATAGCCGGCATATGCCGCATCCCAGGTCGGGAGTTGTCCCTGTCCGGCGGCGCGCCACAGCGCCTTCTGCTCGGGATTGGCGTGGACATCTGCCATGTGATGACACGGCCCGAACCCAAGATGCTCCAACGCGAGCTTCAGCGAATATGTGCCAGTGCGACCCATGCCTGCGCCAATGACATATAGAGCCATGAGCACCCCCCGACGATTTCAATTGGTCAAAATACCGCTGTTTCCTTTACTTCGCTATTATCTTTGAAGGTTCAGCTCCGAATCGCCTCAAGCCGTAGCGCGCGAAGGTCAGTATTGGAGAAGCGCCGGGAATGGTGGCTCCTGGCGCCGCTGTGGCGAAAGACGCGTGCATCGACACCACTATCCGCTGACGCAGCGCTTGCTCCGGTCGATGACGTGGACGCCTTTCAGGGATGGGAGACAACCGACGGCGAGTTTCCGCCGGGAACGTGATCGCGGTGACCAAAGCCATCTTGAACGGCAAGGCCGTGCAGACCTGCTCCATCAGGCTGCTCGACGTCGACCGCGCGACATTCGAGCAGCGCGGACACAAGCTGGCAAGGCAAGGGGTTAGGCGCCGCGCTGTTGCAAGACGCCGTTCTGCGCACCGCGTTACGCCGCGACGATCCTCGGGATTCGCGGCCTTCTTGTTCATGCCATATCGGACGAAGCGAAAGCCTTCTACGAGCACTACGGCTTTGCGGCTTTCCCGAAAAATCCGATGACCCTTGTGCTCTCGCTAAGGCGCGTTGAAAGAGCGGGCCGAAACGTCTTGTTGTGCACAAGTTGGTAATCGCCTCGTAATCAAGCAGCCGGAAACAGCTTCCAGCGCCGCGGCCTGAATGCCACCCGGCTTTTCTGCGCCGCCGGATGGTCGACGGGCAGCTCGATCTCGACCCGCTGGCGCTCGCCGCCGATTTCGAGTTCCACCCGCCTGGTATCGGCAACGCGGCGGCTGGCGGCGACCGTGCCGGCGATGCAGCCATTGCATTCTTCCACCAGTTCGACATCGTGCGGACGGAAGAAAAGCGTCGCTTCGCCTTGCGGCGCCTGCGGCGCGGACAGCCCGATCGGGCGGTCGGCGATCCAGACCTGGCCGTCCTCGACCTTGACCGGGATCGAGCTCGATTCGCCGATAAAGCCATAGACGAAGGGCGAATTCGGTGTGTCGTAGATCTCGTCGGCGGTGCCGACCTGCTCGATGCGGCCCTGGCTCATCACCACGACGCGGTCGGCAAGCTCCAGCGCCTCTTCCTGGTCATGGGTGACGAAAACGGTGGTGTGGCCGGTCGTATCGTGGATGTCGCGCAGCCAGCGGCGCAGTTCGCGGCGCACCTGCGCATCGAGCGCGCCGAACGGTTCGTCGAGCAAAAGCACGGCCGGTTCGATCGCCATGGCGCGGGCTAGCGCCACGCGCTGGCGCTGGCCGCCCGAAAGCTGTGCCGGATAGCGTTTTTCCAGACCGGAAAGCTGAACGAGGTTGAGGAGTTCCGAGGCGCGGCGGCGGATTTCCTTCGCCGACGGGCGTGACGGCCCGTGCCGGACCTTGAGTCCGAAGCCGATATTGTCGGCGACCGTCATATGGCGAAACAGCGCGTAGTGCTGGAAGA
>NZ_JAMYOT010000027.1:0-72540 GCF_040320005.1 Mesorhizobium sp. M0816
GCCGGCATCCGTTCCCCGGTCCCGGTCTCGCCATCCGCTGTCCGGGCGGCATCACCCGCGAAAAGCTGGAGATCCTGCGCGAGGCCGACGCCATCTATCTCGACGAGATCCGCAAGGCCGGACTCTACGACGCCATCTGGCAGGCCTTCGCCGTGCTGCTGCCGGTGCAGACCGTCGGCGTGATGGGCGACGGCCGCACCTACGAGTTCGTCTGCGCGCTGCGCGCCGTCACCTCGGTCGACGGCATGACGGCCGACTTCTACCATTACGACATGGCATTCCTGGGAGCAGCCGCCACCCGCATCATCAACGAGGTACGCGGCATCAACCGCGTGGTCTACGACGTGACGAGCAAGCCGCCAGGCACCATCGAGTGGGAGTGAGGGAAACGGCGATGATAGGCGGCTCTAGCGTAGTATTTCGCAGAAAATACAATGATTTGCGGGCAGGGCAGACTGCTAGCCAGGGTACATTATCAATGGAATTGACAAATCTATCAAGTCATTGAAATCGTTAAGTTTATCGGAGCGCCTGGCGCGGCTCGCAGCTTGTAGCAGATCACTCTGACGGTACTTTTGACGGTTTTTTTCGTATCCGACAGAGCATTCTAAAAAGTACCGTCATTCGTTTTTAGGGTTTGACGGTACTTTTCTGTGTGTCAACGCTTTGAAATATATAACGAAAATGCCCCGTAGCATGACATTTCCGCGCTGACGGTACTTTAGTTATCGACATACATAGTTTCAGCTTTGGCTGCGGTACCGATCGATGTTCCGGACCCGATCGCATATCGTCGGATGGCACCGTCGCATCACCTATCAAATGTTGTCCCGACTGCTGCCGGATCTGCGATGGAGAGAAGCGTCGACCGCATCCAGGCGGGAGCTTGGACCGCGGTAGATGCGAGCGTCTTTTTATATCGTTGGGAGAAAGATGAGGTGCCGCGATCTGTGCAAGCTCGGCCGCGCGCGCCGGCCCAATATGACGAAGCGCCTGGACCACGGTCCCGGCCAGCTGCCCGGAGCAATCAAATGCTTATCCGCCCGCCTGGTCGTTGCCACCGTGCGCGGCGATGAACATGGCGACGGCCGACCGGCAATAGGATTCGATTTCGTTGTCGTCCTCTGCTCTCGCCTGATCGAAGCGTGCGATAATCAGGAGATCGGATCCTTTGAAAAGCGCGGCAAACAAGCGGGCAGACCGGAGAGGATCGGGCACATTCAGAACCGCCTTCGCGTGCAACTGGCGCAACAGGGCCTCGATTTGGGCGATGACATGGGCGGGGCCAGCTTCGTAATGGAGCTTGCTTAACGACTTTTGATTCGTCTTGTCGGCCATGACCATGGCTTCGACACTGCGGACGTCCGGGCTCAACAGCGTGCGAAGCAGGGATGATCCCACCGTCATGAGCTGATCTTCGGCCGAACCGTCGACGCCTTCAAAAAGGGCCTGTGGTGCAAACTGATGGCAGCGGGCCGCGATGGCCGCGCTGAACAGCGCCTCCTTGTTCTCGAAGTGCCGATAGATGCTGAGCTTGGATATCTTCGCCCGCTGGGCGACCTTGTCCAATGTCGTCGCTTGAAAACCCAATTCCACAAAGAGTTCGCACGCGGCGTCGACTATCGTTTGGCCAAGCGCCTCGTTGGCGGGCCGGCCGCGCCGGCCCTGGCTGTTTTCGGTCACGACAATTCCAGTACTTGACAGTATTATAATTCTTGCATTACGATACCATGCAGTATCTGAAATGTGCAAGCCAACGGGTAGGTTTCAACCTGTCCTCCAAATCAAGTTTCCCCGGGCCGCCCGGCGATATCGAATGCGGCATTGTCCGGCCGGTCAACACAGTGATGGGCGACATTCTCGTCGATGCCGAAGCCCTGCTCGCTGACCGTCTCGAGCGCGTATCGGTGGACGATATTTCGCGCCAGGCCCAGCCCAACCCCTCCATCCACAACACGGAGCTTATCACCATGGATGACGTCATCATCATCGGCGGCAGCTTTGCCGGTCTAGCCGGCGCCCTGCAGCTCGGCCGTGCCCGCCGCAAGGTCACCGTTCTCGATACCGGCCTGCCGCGCAACCGCTTCGCCGGCCACTCGCATGGTCTGCTCGGCCACGATCACAAGCCACCGCTGGACATCCTGGCCGAGGCGCGGCAGCAGCTGGCGCGTTATCCCACGATCAGGCTGGTCAATGCCCGGGCCGACAGCGTCTCCGGCGCCGTCGACGATTTCTCCGTCCTCACTGGCGATGGCGAAAGCCTTGGGGCGCGCCGCCTGATCCTGAGCTATGGCGTCGCCGACCAGATGCCTGATGTTCCGGGCTTTGCCGAAGGCTGGGGCACGTCCATCGTGCCCTGCCCCTATTGCGACGGCTTTGAAGTCGCCGGCCAGCATTGGGGCCTCGTCTGGTCCGGCCCGCAGTCGCACCAGTCTGTCAGGCTGTTCCACGATTGGACCGACAGGTTGACGCTCTTCGCCGATGGTCACGACATTCCGCCCGATATCCGGGCCGATCTCGCGCGTCGTAACATACCTGTCGTCGATGGCCGGATCACCGAGATCGCCCATCACGGGGACCATATCGCCACCGTCAATCTCGATACCGGCCCCAATGTCGCGGTCGACATCCTGTTCGCGCATCCGCGCAACAAGCCGTCCGCAAGCCTGCATGAATCACTGGGCCTCGCCACGGTCGATACGCCCCTCGGCATCGCCCTCAAGGTCGACGAGCGCCGCGAAACCAGCATGCCCGGCATCTACGCCGCCGGCGACCTCGCCAACCCCCTCATGCCCTCGGTCACCACGGCATTATCGCACGGCGCGATGGCGGGCATCTTCTCCCAGCAGTCGATGCTGGTTTGAGAGCACAGATTCCCTTCTCCGGTTGCCGCGGGCGATCATATTCTGAAGGTTGCGGGCCGGTGTCACGGAACGCGGGCCCCCTCTCCCCTGAGGGGAGAGCCTAGCAAAGAAAGAATCAGAACAAGGATATGGCATGGCAGAGAAAAATGTTTATCAGGTAGCCGACTGGAATGGCCAAAGCGGGGAGCGCTGGGTCGCTTACCAGGCCCGGCTCGATGCCATGATGGCGGTGTTCGGCCAGGCCGCGATCGAAGCCGCCGCGCCCGCCACGGGCGAACGCGTGCTGGACGTCGGCTGCGGCGCGGGGGCGTCTAGTCTGGATCTGGCCGCCCGCGTCGGCGCGGGGGGCCAT
This sequence comes from Mesorhizobium sp. M0816, assembly GCF_040320005.1. Taxonomy (NCBI): domain Bacteria; kingdom Pseudomonadati; phylum Pseudomonadota; class Alphaproteobacteria; order Hyphomicrobiales; family Phyllobacteriaceae; genus Mesorhizobium; species Mesorhizobium sp. M0816. The sequence continues at coordinate 3,217 of NZ_JAMYOT010000027.1, forward strand.
GTGCTAGGCGTGGACATATCCGAACCGCTGATCGGCAGAGCGCGCGCGCTAGCGCCGCAGGATACGCCGGCCCTGTTCCAGGTGGCCGACGCCAGCAGCACCGCGTTGCCCGAGGGCGCGTTCGACATCCTGTTCTCGCGCTTCGGAGTGATGTTCTTTGACGATCCTACGGCGGCGTTCGCTCATATGCGCCGTGCGCTCAAGCCGGGCGCGCGGGTCGCTTTCGTCTGCTGGCGCGGCATGGCCGAGAACGATTGGGTGCGCTTGCCGATGGGTGCGATCAAGGGCATCGTCCCGCCGACGGCGCCGCCCGATCCCGAAGCGCCCGGCCCGTTCTCGTTTGGCGACCAGGGGCGGGTGGCGCGTATTTTAACGGCGGCTGGCTTCACCGATGTCGCTATCGCGCCATTCGATGCCTCCATCCCGTTCGGCGAGGGGGGACGCGGGACGCGGCGATCGACGACGCGGTGGAGATGACACTCGAGGTCGGCCCGCTGTCGCGCGCTCTCGCTGATCAGCCCGACGACATCCGCGCCCGCGCCTCGGCCGCGGTTCGTGCCGCCTTCGCGGGCCTCCCCGGCGAGCGGTCGGTGATGATCGACGGCGCGGCGTGGATCGTCATGGCACGCAATCCGGCAAGCTGACAGGGATTAACAGGGGGACGCCCCCGCTCGGTGGAGCGGGGCGTCTTTGGCCGGTCAGATTGATGTCCCTTCTGGCTTGGAAGCCGCCATTAGCGAGCTAGAGGCTTTGATGGCGGGGTACAGCGTTTGCACGACACTCGAAAACGTTGGTGCACGTGCTTACGGAGCACGTAGCGGGTACGACGTCCGCACGCGATGTATTCGAGGCTGCACAGAACGCCGCCAAGGCGTAAGTCCGGGACGGATCAAGGCATGAGAGGAACTGCGTGTCGTTCAGGCTCTTGCGAGCCGTGACGGTCTTTTTGCCGACGGGATCGTGAAGGCACAGCTAAAGAATGTCGAAAATCGACCAATCGATGCCGATAGTCGCTGAAACCGAGCAGATTTTGAATCGCCGAAATTCTCCTTTGAATTCAAGAGCGCAAATTTCTGACGGATCGGGGAGACGGTTCTTCATTGCGTGCAGAAAGAATTTGTGCAGGGAATTCAATGCGTTACGATCACTTAAAACAATCGAGTGGGAATGATGGGGCGTACGGTAGAGTAGGTTGGAGTACTGTCGGATATATTCGGAAATTGTTGGTCAACGATAGGAAGCGATAGTTCGCGGGCGATTCTGCAAGAACAAGCAGCCGTTTTGCAGGTCGGCGATAGACCTTCGATTATGTGTAGAGAGGCTCAAAGGGATCGATACACCGCGCCGTCCACAGCACATGCTTTGGATTGGGGTTGGAGCGCCGATCCAATTCCTCGGACAATAGACATCATGTTCCGTGGATTCGTATCATGGTCTAAGCCCCGGGGCGGGACCAACGAGACGAGCGCACGGCCGCCGAGCACAGCGGGGACGGCGCCGTAGCTGAATACGTTCTCGTGCCTCGCATAGTTTCAGAGTGCTCCCGCAATGCGTGGATCGTGCGCATGCCGTGCGCCAGATCCCTGTAGACTTAAGCGTGCCATGCTTCAGCAGCTTGGCCGACAGCGGACCCGAGTTGGCGAACGGAACAATTTGGTCGTCCTGCTACGCGACGAAGCGGACCACGCCACCATCCACCCGCAAAGCCGCGCCGGTGGTCGCCGAAGCCTGCTCCGAGCATGTGTAGATGATCATGTTGGCCACCTCATCGGTGGTCGCGAAGCGGTGGATGAGGCTCGTCGGACGCATCGCCTGCAGGAAGCCCTGCTCGGCTTCGTGCTGCGTGATTCCATTTGCGTCAGCCTGTTTCGCCATGAAGTTGCCCAGGATCTCAGAGCGGGTAGGTCCCGGCAGGACGGCGTTGACGGTGACGCCCGTGCCCGCGACCGCCTCGGCAAGCCCGCGTGAGACCGCGAGTTGAGCGGTCTTGGTCATGCCATAGTCGAGCATTTCCTTAGGAATGTTGACTGCGGATTCGCTACTTATGAACACGACGCGGCCCCAGCCTTTCGCCACCATCCGCGGCAGGTAATGACGGCTCGCGCGCACGCCACTCATTACGTTCAACTGGAAGAGGTCAAGCCAGTCCTCATCGGGGATATTTGCGATATCCTCGACGCCGTTGTAGCTCCGGATGTGTGCTGTACCGACGTTGTTCACAAGGATATCGGCGTCAGGCGCATGCGCGATCAAGGCCTTTGCCCCCTCCGCTGTCGCAAGATCAGCGGCGATACCCGAGATGTCGCTGCCGGGGAAGGCCTGCCGCATCTGCCGCACCGCCTCATCGACCCGAGCGTTTCCACGGCCGTTGACGACGACCGATGCACCGGCACGTGCCAACCCCTCCGCCGTCGCGCGGCCGATACCGGCGGTGGATCCGGTAACAATGGCCTTGCGGCCTTTGAGTTCGATATTCATCTCATTCATCTCCAAAATTAAATAGGAAGCGCAATCAATCCACTGTCGTCTTCGCTGTTTCCGCCTCCGCTGCGTGGGCGAGGCTTTCGACCCAGTCTTGGTGATACCGGTAGAGTGCGCCGGGATGTTTGCGCCCGAGCTCATCGAGGAAGAAGGGGCCCTGCTGCGTTTCCTCGGTCAGCACATGGCAGCCATGGTCTGTAGGCGTGATGACCCAGCCATGGTATGCGCTTGAGCCGGTCTCGTCGCCATCAACTGTCGTCGCCCATGCGAGCCTGCGAAGGGGCTCGCATTCCGTCACGACCAGACTCATCGGAAATCCAACCGTCACACGGCTGTATCGCGTTCCGAGCGCCAGTTCCGGCTCCCCCGTCAGAATCTTGACCTGATCCTCGGCGGGAAAGTAGCTCGACCAATTCTCGGCTTCGACGAGCAGCTTCCAGACCGCTTCAGGCGGCGCCTTCACGTCAATGTCGTTGAGTGCGTAGATGGCCGACGTTTTCGGATCATATCGCTCGGGCCAGGTCACATGGTCGTACATCGATTACTGCTCCTTCTTGAACAAATCCTGGAAGATGAGCTGGCCCCAAGTGCGGCCGCGTGCCTGCACCAGCGCGCCACCCTCGTTGAGCTTTCCCAGCTTGACGGGTGCGAACCCGAGTTGTTTGGCCAAGGCCGCCACGGGAGCGGTCGCGTCCTCGTCGTCGCTCGACAGAAAGACGACACGGTGCCCGCCCTCGACGATCGGATCGGCAGCCAGGGTGGCCGCAACCAGGTGATTGAAACCTTTCACGAACTTGGCGCCGGTGAACGCCTTCGCGACGAAGGCGGAGGACGGGAGACCGTCCAGCTCTTCAGGCACTGGAAACGCGTTCGTCGCGTCGATGACTGTCTTGCCTTCCCAGCTCGGCAGAGCCTTCGCAACTTCGCGGTGCTCTCCGAACGGGACTGCCAAGATGATTGTGTCGGCCTCGAGTGCATCCCGCAGCGACTTGGCGACGACCGTGGGTCCAATCGCCCGAGCCTGCGGCGCCAACGCCTCGGGCGGCCGGCGGCTCGCGACGGCCACGTCGATGTTTTTACGGGCGAAGGCGTGGGCGAGGGCCTGGCCTATCTTACCGAATCCTACAATTGCGTAGCTCATGATCTTCTCCGATCCGTGTTGGTATTGATTCCCCGGCCTTCAACGGCGCTGGGTTATTCGTTCCGCTGTGTGGCGACCTTTGCGTGGTCGTTCCACCATGGACACGCTAGTTCCCGCCGGTCAGCCGCTTCCCGCGATCCGGCGCGATTTCAGATGGCCGAGAAGCCGCCATCGACAGACAACTCCACCCCATTCACGAAGCTCGAATCGTCGGAAGCAAGAAACAGCGCGGCCGTCGCAATTTCCTCAGGACGCCCCATCTTTCCCCGCGGGATCAGGGATTCGAACATCTGCTTCGCCTCCTCGGTGAGAACTTGGTCCTGCATCGGTGTGGCGATCGGCCCCGGGTGCAGCACGTTCACCCGGATATTCCTGTCCTTGAGTTCGTTGAGCCACCCGCGTGCGAATGCGTGCAGCGCCGCCTTGCTCGCCGCATACACGCTGTAACCAGGAAAACCTTTCACCGAAGCAACAGACCCGGTCATGAAGATCGATCCGCCATCGTTGAACAGCGGCAACGCCTTCTGAACCGTAAACAGCGTGCCGCGCGTATTCAGGCCGAAGGCCGCATCGAAGTGCTGCTCGGTAATCTCGCCCAGTGGGACGGCTTCGCCCGTGCCGGCGCTCGCGTACAGGACGTCGATCCTGCCCTTTTCCCGCTTGACTGTATCGAACAGGCGGTCGAGGTCGTCGAGATTGGCCGCGTCGCCGCGCACGCCGGTCACGTTCCGGCCGATCAGCTTGACGGCCTCGTCCAGCGCCTCCTGTCTCCGGCCCGTGATGAAAACATAGGCGCCTTCTTCAACGAACCGCTTGGCGCTCGCCAGCGCCATGCCGCTCGATCCACCCGTGATGACTGCAACCTTACCCTCAAGCTTTCCCATGACTTCTCCTTTCGTGGTGTCGGGACAGCATCTGCCTCCGAGAACCTCGAAATGGGTCCGCCGGCGTCAGTTGTTGAGTGCGGAAGCGCGCACATCGGTGGTGCGAGATCGATCCGGCTGGACGACTGACGCCAGCCGCGACGATCGGCGTCCGTCGTTCGGAATTGAGCCGCGCTCGTCGACATAGGCTATGATGACCGCCCGTACTGCTGTTCGATGTGTTAGATACGGGCTTTGGAAGGCGCACCGCGCGGTGCCGGATTGCACCATGATCGACTGGGATGACGTTCGCTACTTTCTTGCCGTCGCGCGCGGAGGCTCGGTGCGGGCCGCCGCCGAGCGCCTCGGTGTGAACCACTCGACCGTGCTGCGACGTGTCGCCCAGCTCGAGGAACGCCTCGGGGTGCGCATGTTCGAAAAGCTGCCTTCGGGCTACCGCCTGACGGCTGCGGGCGAGGAGGTCCTCGAGTTCGCGGACCAGATGGAAGTGTCGTCGCACCTGCTGGAGACGCGCGTCTTCGGGCGCGACCAGAGCGTGCGCGGGCTTCTGCGGGTGACGCTGGCACCGCCCCTCGCGACACACCTGCTCATGCCGGACTTCGCCGATTTCGCGCGTCTGCATCCGGACATCGAGATGGAAATCTTGTCGTCCGGCGAGCTGGCAAATCTGACCAACCGAGAGGCCGACGTCGCGATCCGCGTCGTCTACGACCGCAAAACCCTGCCGCTCAATCTTCACGGCCTGAAGGGACCGGAACTGTTCGGCGGCATCTACATGTCCTGCGATCGACTAGCCGCGTGGCGTGCGGGCGCGCCTGATCCCATCCGGTGGATCGTCATAAGCATTCATGGAATTCCGAAATGGGCCAGCGAGGGTGAGGTTCGCACCACGGGGGTTCCCTTCAGGACCACGGACGCCGAGGCGCAGATCGTTGCTGTACGGCAAGGGCTCGGGATCACGACACTGCCCTGCTTCGTCGGCGATGCCGACCCCCTACTGGTGAGGGTGCCGGGCACCGACCTGCACATGTACGGAACGCTCTGGCTTCTCACACAGGGGGAGACACGCAAGACGAAGCGCGTGCGGCTCTTCACGGAGTTCGTATCCCGCAGGCTCGCCGTGTACGCGCCGCTTCTCGCGGGGCTGTCCATATCGCGCGACTGACGCCTGGCAGGTCGCCGATGGCGCTGTCTCGAGCGTACCGCTGTAGAAGGGCCATTCTCGGCGTTGAAAAACAATTGCTCTTTGAAGACTGTGGCGCGTACAGCTATTTCGAAATCCATGATTGGCATGAGAAGCTTTGCCCGAGCACCGCGCCGCACGAATGATGACGCGCAGCGCAACCAAATTGGGGAGGATTCAAAATATTGGTATGCGATGTTTGATTGTCACGGCTCATCCACTCAATCTAAGCCTTTGCCAAACGCTTTCGAACGCAGCTATCGACACCCTGATGGATGCGAAGCACCAGTGCCGACATGTTGATCTGTATCGATCTGGCTTCTTCCCGGCTCTTACACCGGCGGAGCGCGCGAGCTACTATTCCGGATTCGAGACTACGGAGGTAGCTAAAGAGATTGAGGATCTTCTCTGGGCCGAGACTATCGTCTTGATTTTTCCCACGTGGTGGTTCGGACCTCCAGCTATATTGAAGGGCTGGTTCGACACGGTATGGGTGCCTGGTATTGCATACGATCACGCAGCCGATCTTGGTGCCATACAACCGCGACTTCGCCAGTTAAGGAAGGTGGTTGCAATAACCACTTTGGGCTCACCTTGGTGGGTCGATTGGCTGATCCTCAGGCGGCCAGTGCGGCGTGTTCTCAAGACAGCTATTCTGAATACCTGTGCTCCTCAAGCCTCGCTTACGTTCCTTTCATTTTACAAGGTTGAAAGTCTGCCTAGGCAAGGTGTCGATGCTGCGATAAATCGCATTAGATCAATGCTACAGCATCTATAGCTAAGCCCCGTCACAATGCTCCTTTTCTTTGAAGGGCGCAGGTAGAGCAATGCCCGTGGGGACAGCGCGGCTCGTGACCGCTGCCCTTATCGGTATGTACGCGCATACGCGCCGAAAGCGTCACCATCGGTAGATGGCAGCACCGCGGATATCTACCGTCACGACATGGCATTCCTGGGCGCCGCCGCCACCGGCATCATCAACGAGGTGCGCGGCATCAACCGCGTCGTCTATGACGTGACGAGCAAACCGCCAAGGCACCAGAGTGGGAATGAGCTCAAATTCGGTCCGACGGACGTTAGGGTGTCGGGTGGGTTGTGATCAGGCGGGAACGTACGTCAACCTGATGGCGTCCTCGCCAACCCGGTCGCTGGCCACGAGACGCAGCGGTGGCCGCGGGCCGGCGAAGAATGCCTTGCCGCGACCAAGCACGATGGGACGGAAGTAGAGCCGGTACTCATCGATAAGGCCAAGCTCGGTCAGACTACCCGCAAGCTCCGGTCCGGCGACTTCGATCTCGCCCTCGTGTTCGGCTTTAAGCGCCCTAACGAACCCTTTGAGATCGTCGTCCACCAGCGTGGCGTTCGGCCCGACCGACTTCAGGGTGCGAGAGACGACCCATTTCGGCTGCGCCCGCCAGGCTGCCGCAAAGTCGCGCCCGACCTGGTCCTGTCCCGGCTGATCCTCGTCCCAATAGCGCATCACCTCGTACATGCGCCGGCCGTAGAGGCTGCCGGCGATCCCGCGCACATGGGCGTTGAAGTGGCGATGGAGCGCCTCGCCCGGCATCGGCAGCCCGGGCCTGCCCTCGGCGCCAGCGACATAGCCGTCGAGCGACTGCATCATTCCGAACACAAGCTTCGCCATGCACAGGCTCCTATCGATCGACGACGATCCGAAGGGATCGTATTCATTTATACCTCGCCCTCACTTCGTCGGTTCGTTGGCTGCACACATTCTCTGACGTGTTCACGTTGGCCGGTAAATCTGCGCCACCGCGCCCCCCGGGAAGGCTTTCGAGCTCACCAGCTTGAGAGACATCGGCGCGACCAGTTCGGAGAACAGCGGCAGGCCTTTGCCCAGCGCCACGGGGGCCACCGTCAGGGCGAGCTGGTCGACCAGTCCTTGGGCGACGAGACTCCGGGCGAAGCTCACTCCGCCGTGGGCGATGATCGGCTTGCCCTCTTGGGCTTTCAACTTCGCGACTTCCTCCGCCAAGTCACCGCTCGCCACATAGGCCTCCGCCCAACTTTCACCACCGGGCTGCAACTTTGCCGGCTGACCGGTTCCCGCGTTGACGGCGCGAGCCTCATCGAGCGCCGCCGACTTGCTCACCTCCCTCAGGATCTCCGGTCCCCGTCGTGAGAAGACGGCCTTGGGGATCTGGTTCATCGGCGCCGCGAACTGGTCGCAGGAGATCGGCCACCAGGCGGCCATGTCACGGAAGCTGCGGCTGCCCATGATGTGCAGGCTCGAGTTCCATATGAACTCTACGCCCCAGGCCTTCGCCTCTTGATCGGCGCCGAACATCCATGTGTTTCGGCCATCCAGGGCACTCACGAAGCCGTCGATCGATATGGACATCTTCAAGATCAGGTCTCTCATCGCTTCTTCCTTGCGCTGGTGAGACCCAAGGACGGGCCAGATCGGTCAGTTCCGACAATTCGTTGCGGGATAGTCCGACGACGCTTGCGCGCCGCCGAAGAAGGGATACCGAGCTTCCTTGCCTAGTCGGCGAGGGTGTCGTTGATGCCGCGCCAAATTCTGGTTCAGCGCCGTTTGTCAAAGCAGCGCACCTGAAGGTTGCGGCTGAGGCAACTGCCGTCCGCCAGGTGGCGAGAGGCATGTGAGACGAAGCTGGTGCACGCCGACTGATTTAATTCCCAAAACCGGATACGGGTCTTTCCGTAACGGCGCCAATCAGCTTATCGATTTTTCTCGGCCGGGTTCTCCTTTCGTGGCGCCGAGGCGGGTAAGCAGATTGAGCGTGATCCTGCCGACATCGTTCATGGCGCCTGCGGCTGGCAGCGCGCCGCACCAGGCAACCGAGCTTGCGGAAAATATCAAGCCGCCTGCTGCGAGCTTTCGCAGGGTCATTTCGGCGCAGCGGCGGGCGATGCGTTGCCTATCCCCGCCCTCGTACCAGCGCGTCGGATCCTGAAAGAAGCTGTCGGGAAATCCCGTCGCCCGCGCGATCACGACGGTGTCAGCGGAAGTGCCGAGGGCTGGATCCGTCGCATCCACTTCGTAGCCCGCGGCACCGCCCAGCACGATGCCGTCGGTGCCGAAGGTCGCATTTTCAACGCCTTCGAACAGCCATGCGCATCCTGCTTCATGGCTTTCCTCAGTGCGCGTGAAGGGGCGTGCGCCATCGAACCCCATCAGTGAGATCGCGCCACCGATCAGCGAGAATTCGCCTCGGCCGCGGCAGCGGAGATAGCCGCCTGGTTCGTTGGTGATCGACAGCGCCTGTTCGGCGACCGGGCCGTCCCAGGTGCGGCCAGCCTCCAGCGGCGAGCGCCGCAGCTCCATCAGGTCGTCCTTGAAAGCCACAGTGGCAGCGAAGCCGTTTCCGCCGAGATAGGCGATGCTGCCGCCTTCGGCCACAAACTGCCGCAGCGCCTGCTCCATCTCGATCGACATATATTCGGGGTGACTGCCGGTGACGACGGCTTGATGTCGACGCAGACCGTCTATGCCGCATTCGTGCAAATCGTGATCGGTCAGGATGTCAAACACGATTCCATTGTGGTGGCAGAATCGGAGGAAGTGCAGATCGACCGGCAAATTGTGTGGGCAGCCGCAGAGCGGATAATCGTAATCGTCCCTGAGCGTCACTTTCGGCTTTTTGTAGGAACAGATGGAAACACCGCTAAGGTCGGAATGGTAGTCGTAAAGAGATTTCAGATTGTTGGCGATCGCGAAGCGATGTCCCCGGTCGTCGCCTTTCCATTCATAAAGATGATCCGGGAGATATTCGTCCGCATAAGCGAGATAGGTGGCCGTCGGCACGAGATACAACAGCGGCGACGAAACCTGTGAAGAGGTGACGAAGAACACCACGCGTTCGTAGCCACCCTCCCATTCGACCTGGAACGCGTAGACGCCTGGGTGTGCGTTTTCAGGGATCGTCGCGCGGTGCGATGCCGGCCACTCAAGCGGGCCGATGTCGTCGTCGTGGCAATGGATAGCGTCGTAGTGCGACGGCACCAAGCGAGGCTCGAAGCTCGATCCGTCCCAGCGTGCCGAAGTCACGCAGAAGGCTGGCTGATTGATCACATCTAGGAGCAGCGGATCTGCTCCGCCCGACGACAGGATCGGTTGCGTTGGTAACAGCGTCGGGAAATTCCACGCAACAGTCCCGTGTGGGGTGTCGAGCCGCATCGCAGCAAATTTCGCGTTGAGGGTAGGTTCGTGGTTGGTGGCACTTGCGCCGAAATGGATGCCGTGCGCCTGGAGGTTCCGCGCCGGGCCGCCAAAACCTTCATGGAGTTCGTAAGGCGCGAGAAGATCATGGGATTTGATGCGCAGACGCGATTGTTCCTGCCGCAGGTCCAACTCGACAGTGAGCCACACACCAGTTGGCGCCTTCTTCTCGACAGGGGTTTCGCCGCCGATTTCCACGACAAATGCGCCGTCGCGGAGGCGCAGCCCGAGGGCGCCTGCCTCCAGGATCGTGCGCGCACCTTCGTTGCGCGTGAGGAACAGCTCAAAACGTATGCCGTGGACGGCTTGTACTTTGGCCAGTTCGCCGGCTCGCACGAACAGGAACGACCCTTGGTCGAAATGCCGACGCCGTGCTTCACCTACCGTTTCGATGGGCCAGGCGAGAAATTCCGGAGCCGGCTTGTCGAGCCGGCAAATTCGTGTGGCCTTTATCGGCCGATCGCATGACAGGCTGAGCTTGATCCGCTGGCCTGCTTTGGCCCTCCAGGGGGTGGTGTAGCCAACCACGCTCATCGCGTCGTGGTCTACTGCGCGCTTCATCTATCCCTCCCGATGAACTCCAGATGGGCTGGGGCGAACCGCGTAGTCCGGTCCGATGTCGGCCAATGCGCTGCCGCTCTGACAAGCAAAGTTCCGCATGGCGCACTACAGCCATGATGTACATGCTTGTATAGATAAGCTGCATTCGGATAGTCTCGACGCGATCGGTCCAAGCGCGACATTACCAAGGAGGATGACATGCGCAACGCATCTCTCTTCGATCTGTCAGGCAGGAAGGCGCTTGTAACCGGCGCAAGCCGTGGCATCGGGCGCAGCATCGCCGAGGCGCTCAGCGCGGCCGGCGCCGACGTCGCGGTCACGGCGCGCAGCGTGGCCTCGCTCGAGAAGACGATGGCCGCCATCCGCACCGCCGGCGGGGTCGCGCACGCCATCGCCCTGGACGTCACCGATGTCGACCGCTGCCTGGCGGCGACAGCCGAGGCCGGCAGCCTGCTCGGAGGTCTCGATATTCTCGTCAACAATGCAGGTACGGAAGAGGTCCGGCCTTCACTCGATGTCGACGAGGTCTTGTGGGACAGGATTGTCGATACGAATCTCAAAGGCGCCTTCTTCTGCGCCCAAGCCGCCGCGCGGCAGATGAGAGACGCCGGACGGCCCGGCGTCATTATCAATCTCTGCTCGCTGACCTCCGAGGTTGGGGTTCCCACGGCGGTGCCGTACGGCTCGTCGAAATCAGGCCTCCTCGGCATGACGCGGGCGCTTGCAGCGGAGTGGGCCGATCTCGGGATCCGGGTCAACGCCATTGCGCCTGGCTATTTCAGGACAGCGATGACAGACGTGTTCTACAGCAACGAGGCATGGCAGCAATCGATGCTCGCCAAGATTCCGCAGCGCCGTTTTGGTGATCTCTCGGACCTGCACGGAATCGCGGTGTTCCTCGCTTCGGATGCGGCAGCCTACATAACCGGCCAGTCCATTCCCGTGGATGGAGGCTTTCTCGCATCGATTTGAAGGCTTCAGGGGCCGGAGACGTGTCCCAGAAGTGATCGACAAGCGCTAATCGTAATTGCGTTCTAAGAAAAGGAGCCGCCATGTCTGACGTCAGCTTCCACCGCCTGTCATCCCTCAGTGTCGATCAGCGGGCCAGTTTACTGAAACGCGCCGAAGGAGATCTGTCTTCCTTCATCGAAAAGGTCCGTCCAATCATCCAGGCCGTCAAGGATGAAGGTGACGCGGCATTGCTCCGGTTTGCACGCGAACTCGACAAAGCCGATGTTGCCGACGGTGGACTGAAAGTTTCGGAAGCGGAGTTCGACGCGGCATTCGACAAGGTCGAGAAGGATGTCGTGGAGAGTATCCGGTTCGGCATCGAGAACATAATGCATTTCCACGAGGAGCAGCGCCCGGAAACGATGTGGCTCAAGGAAGTTCGGCCAGGCGCCTATGCGGGCGACCGATACACACCGATTGCTTCCGTTGCGCTTTATGTTCCGCGCGGCAAAGGCGCCTTTCCCTCGGTGACGATGATGACCTCGGTTCCGGCGGTGATTGCCGGGGTTCCCCAGATCGCGATCGTGACGCCTGCGACTTCGGATGGTTCCGTCGACGCCGCGACGCTGGTTGCTGCCCGCCTCGCCGGCGTGGAGACCGTGTACAAGTGCGGCGGCGCCCATGCGGTCGCCGCCGTCGCCTATGGAACCGAGACCGTGAAGCCTGCCGTCAAGATCGTCGGGCCGGGGAGCCCGTGGGTGGTGGCGGCAAAGAGCGTGTTGTCCCCGATCATCAACACAGGCCTCCCTGCTGGTCCGTCCGAAGCGATCATTTTTGCCGATCACAGCGTCGACGGCGGCCTGGCTGCTCTTGACCTGTTGATCGAGGCCGAGCACGGGCCGGATTCCTCGGCCTACCTGGTGACGCACAGCCGCAAGGTCGCCGAAGCCGCGTTGATTGCGATACCGGAACACTGGTCCCGGATGAGCGAACAGCGTGTGGAGTTCTCACGCGCGGTGCTGACTGGGAAGCGCGGCGGCATCGTGCTGACCGAGTCGCTGGAGGACAGCTACCGCTTCATCAACGACTATGCGCCGGAGCACCTCGAGATTCTGTCAACGGAGCCATTTGCGCATCTCGGACGTATCACGGAAGCTGCCGAGATCCTCATGGGTCCGCATACGCCGGTGACCCTCGCCAACTTCGTCCTGGGACCCAATGCGGTGCTGCCGACCAGCCGGTGGGCGCGAACCTTTGGACCGCTTTCCGTGACGGATTTCGTCAAGAGATCGTCGGTCGGCTATGTGACCTCGGCGGCCTATCCGGAACTCGCCCTGCATGCCCGCAGGCTCGCCCGCTACGAAGGATTCAGCTCGCATGAGAACGCGGTTTCGGAGATCCGCGATCGCTATCTCGCCGGCTGAGCGGAAACGATGACGATGAGGGCGGCGCGACTCCATGGACCCGGCGACTTGCGCGTCGAGGATATCGCCGCGCCAGGCGCTCCCGAGCCGGGCTGGGTGAAGCTGAGGGTCGATGCCGCAGGCATTTGCGGTTCCGATCTCCACAACTTCCGCACGGGCCAATGGATAAGCCGATCGCCTTCGACGGCTGGCCATGAGCTGACAGGCACGGTGATCGCCATCGGCGAGGGCGTGGACACCGTCGCTGTTGGCGACCGCGTGGTCGCCGATTCCCGTTTCTGGTGTGGAGAATGCGCGCAATGCCATGCAGGCAGGCGGCATCTTTGCACGTCGCTGGGCTTCGTCGGCGAGATATGCGACGGCGGATTTGCCGAACAGGCGGTCCTGCCCGCACGCCTGCTGCACGTCGTCGATGCCGCGCTTGACGAACGGGTCGCGGCGATGGCCGAGCCGCTGGCTGTAGCGTTGCACGCAGTGCGGCGTCTGCCGAAAACGGCCGGCTCCGTTCTTGTCGTCGGCTGCGGGACTATCGGCGGGCTTGCCGCACTGCTGCTTTCCCGGACATTCGCAGGTACCGTGCTCGTCGCCGATCGCAACCCTGGCCGCTGCGCCCGCGTGGCGCGTGTGACCGGCGCCAGCATCGTCGATTTGAACCGGGACGCCATTGCCGCCGCCACCGCGGATGCCCCCTTGCTCGCTGCCGTCGAAGCAACCGGCAGCGTCGCAGCACTCGGCCAGTTGCTCGGCGTTCTCGATGCCGGCGGCACCGTTGCGATGGTCGGCATATTCCATGGCCGCCTCGATATCGATCCCAACATCCTGGTTGAACGCGAAATAGCATTGCTGGGATGCCACGCCTTTGCCGATGAGCTTCCCGACGCCATTCGGATGCTCGGCGAATTGACCGAGCCCATGGTCGAACTGATCGACCGCGAGATCGGCCTGGATGATGTTCCCGCAGCCTATGAGCGGCTGTTGGCGGGGCAGGGTGACGGCTTGAAAACGATCATCCGGATGCGGTGTGCCGGGCGCGTGTGATTTCCGAACCTTGCCGGAAAGGATTTTTGAAATGATAACTTTGCCCGACACCGCCAGCCCTCTTTACGAGAAGGTCAAGGACTACATCCTGACGAACATCGGAACGGGGCGATGGAGCAAGGACCGCAAGCTGCCTTCCGAAAATGAATTCGTGGCGACACTCGGCGTGTCTCGGATGACGGTCCATCGTGCCTTGCGGGAGTTGACCTCTGCGGGTTTTCTGATCCGGCTCCAGGGCGTCGGCACATTCATCGCGCCACCTCGACCGCAATCCGCACTGATCGAGATCAACAACATCGCGGCGGAAATTGTCGCGCGGGGAAACAGGCATCGCTCCGAGGTTATCGTCCTCGAAAAGATCATGCCGACAAAGGAGCTCGCGCTTTCGTTCGAGTTTGCAAAGCGCGTGTCGGTCTATCATTCCATCGTCGTTAACTTCGAGAACGACCTGCCTGTGCAACTGGAAGAGCGCTTCGTCAACCCGGGCCTGATACCCGACTATGACAAGCAGGATTTTTCCAGGACAGCGACCTACGACTATCTCATGCAGAAAACCCCGGTGACGGAGGTCGAGCACATCATCTCGGCGACCCCTGCCGATGCCGAGACGGCGCGGTATCTGGGCATCGACGTCGGCAGCTGCTGCCTGTTTCTGCATCGCCGGACATGGACGGGCGCCGTCGTTGCCACGATCAGCAAGCTGACTTACGTTGGCAGCCGCTACTCGCTTGGCAGTCGATATTCTCCATCCAAAAAAACCTGATCGCAGTGAAGCGAATCAGAGTCGGAAGGAGGGGGCTAACTTGTATATGCATGTATGTATTTAGCCTTGACATCCGCTGTTGCTGACGTTGAAGTGTCGTCGCACTTTCGTTGAACGAACAGCTAAGATGCCGAGGCACGGTGCCGCAAGGGCAGAAGCCCGCATTCTCACCAGGCCGGATGTTTGGTTCAAAAAAGCGGCCTGATCATCAAGGGGAACAAGATGATGCGTAACCTAGCAGGACAATTTCGGGCACTCGTTATGGCTGCTGCCGTCGGGTTTGCCCCGGCGGTCTACGCGGCCGACACGACAATTCCGGCGACGCCTGAGGCAGGAACATTCAAGATCGGCATCGAGCCATGGCTTGGCTACGGCCAGTGGCACGTCGCCGAAGCCAAGGGTCTGTTCAAGGCAAGCGGGCTGTCCGACGTACAGATCGTGAACTTCGCCGAGGACAAGGACATCAACGCCGCCCTGGCGAGCGGCCAGCTCGATGCCGCCAACATCGCGACCCACACGGCTATGGGCATGGTAGCGGCCGGCCTGCCGGTGAAGATCGTGCTTCTGCTCGACGTCAGCATGACGGCGGACGCCATGATCGCCGGCAAGGACATCGCCTCCGTCGCCGACCTCAAGGGCAAACAGGTGGCTTTTGAGGAAGGCACGACGAGCGACATCCTGCTCAAATACGCGCTCGCCAAGAATGGCATGTCCATCGCCGATGTCCAGCCGGTTCCAATGCCGGCGGCGGATGCCGGCAGTGCGTTGATCGCCGGCCAGGTCCCGGTGGCGGTGACCTATGAGCCCTATCTCACCGCGGCCAGGGCACAGAACAAGGACGTCAAGCTGCTCTTCACCGCAGGCGAAGATCCCGGCCTGATCAGCGACGTGTTCGTGGTGCGCGATGAGGTGATCAAGTCGCGTCCCGGCCAGGTGCTTGCCATGATCAAGACCTGGGATGCGGCCCTGAAGGCTTACAATGCCGACACGCCCGACGGCCGGGCGATCATCTCCAAGGCAGTCGGTTCGAGCGTCGAAGACCTCAACACCGCCTTTGATGGCGTGCGTTACTATACTCTCGCCGAAAACAAGGATGCGCTGACGGGCGAATTTTCCACCAAGACATTCGCCGATGTCGAGGCAGCCGCCAAGAACGCCGGGCTGCTTCAGGCGGACGTGACGCCGGAGCAGATGATCGACCCGTCATTCGTCAAGGCCGCGAAATGACGAGGGCCGGCTCGCGGTGGTGACGCAAATGTCCGAGCAGCGTGCGACCAAGCCAAGCCCGTCTCACGCAGCGCCGGGGCCGGTGATCAAACAGCCGATGCGCCGTCGCCGATACTCCGGGATCGGCGCGCCCATCGCACGCTCGCGCTTCCTGATGATAGCAGTGGCGGTTTTTGCCGGCCTCGGTCTCGCCTGGTGGGCGGCAACGGGGCTGGGGCTGGTAAAGCCGATTTTCCTGCCCTCGCCGGGGAGCGTGGTGACCCAGCTCGGCAAGCTCTCGGGTGACGGCACGCTGTGGCTGGATGTCAGAGCCTCGATATACCGTATTTCTGTTGGCTTCCTCATCGCCTCGGCATTGGCGATTCCGATTGGCGTGCTGATCGGCAGCTTCAGGACCTGGGAAGCGGCGATCGAGCCGCTTGTGGATTTTATCCGCTACATGCCGGTGGTCGCTTTCGTGCCCCTCTCCATCCTGTGGTCGGGGACGGGCGATGCCCAGAAGTTCCTGATCATCTTCATCGGCACCTTCTTTCAGCAGGTGCTGATGATCATGGACAATGTGAAGCGGGTTCCCGCTGATTTCATTGGCCTTGGCAGGACGCTCGGGCTGCCGGATCGCAGGATCTTGACCCGCATCGTGGTTCCCAGCGCCTTGCCAGGCATCTGGGACACGTTGCGCATCAGTCTCGGCTGGGCATGGACCTGGCTGGTGTTGGCGGAACTTGTCGCGGCGACATCAGGGCTCGGCTACCGCATCACCGTGTCCCAGCGTTATTTCCAGACAAACACTATCATCGGCTACATCCTGCTGCTGGGCGTGCTTGGCCTCATTACCGACCAGGTCATGAAGGCACTGGGAAAAGTGCTGTTCCGGCAGGAGGGCCACGTGCAATGAGGCCGGGCCGATGAGTTTGCCCAAATTGGGGATCAAAGGTCTCCACAAGAGCTTCGGCACGGGCGCGCGGCGCACGGAAGTGCTGCGCGATATCAATCTCGATCTTGCCGACAACGAGTTCGTCTCGCTGGTGGGCACGTCGGGTTGCGGCAAGAGCACGCTGCTGTCGATCGTTGCCGGACTGCAGGATTTCGACGCGGGAGATCTTGCCATCGATGGCGCGCCGATCCTGCAGCCGGGCCTCGACCGCGGCGTCGTCTTCCAGTCCTACACCCTGCTTCCCTGGCTGACGGCGCAGCAGAACATCGAGTTCGCGCTCAAGGCCGCGGGTCATGATCGCGCGACCTGCCGCAGGATAGCACGCGAGCATCTCGATCTGGTCAAGCTCCCGCACAGCGCCAATCGCTATCCGTCTGAGCTTTCTGGCGGCATGAAGCAACGGGTGGCCATAGCGCGTGCCCTTTCCTATCGACCCAAAATGCTTCTGATGGACGAGCCCTTTGGCGCGCTCGATGCCTTGACCAGGCATCAGATGCAGGAACTCCTGACGCAGATCTGGGAGGAGCACAGGCTCACCGTGCTCTTCGTCACCCATGATGTGGAAGAAGCCGTCTACCTGTCGGACCGCATCGTCGTGATGGGGATCGGCCCGGGACGCATCATGCAGACCTTCAATGTCGACATCGAGCGCCCGCGCCGGGAAGAGGTCATGGAAACCCCGGCCTTCATGGATTTGCAGCGCAGCGTGCACAAGGCGATCCGCGAGGCCTCAAAACGTCCCGAAATGGTTTAGGCGAGCCACTCAATTACTTACAATCGGCGACCAGCGTTGCGCCCAATCTCGATATCGCGCCATCGCGATTCCTGACCAGACGAGCCGCGATCGGCGGCTTTCTCCTCAACCTCGAAAAAAATTTGCAGGACAATGTCGATTTCCTAAACTCCGTTCGTCGTTTCGATGCCGGCCGGTGAGTCCGGCTCAACAAGGAGACAGACGATGCGTGTGATGGTGCTCGTGAAGGCTACCGAGGACAGCGAAAAGGGCTTTGTCCCCACGCCCGAGGCGAAGGAGGCGATGGAGGCGATGGGCAGGTTTAACGACGAGCTGCGCAATGCCGGCATCTTGCTCGACGCCGATGGCCTCAAGCCCTCCTCGCAGGGCAAGCGCGTTGCGTTCGATGGTCCCCGCCGGACGGTCATCGACGGGCCTTTCGCCGAGACCCGCGAACTGGTCGCCGGCTTTTGGCTCTGGGAAGTCAAGGACATGGACGAGGCGGTCGCCTGGGTGAAGCGCTGCCCCAATCCCATGCCGGGACCGAGCGAGATTGAAATCCGGCCGCTGTACGAGATGGCTGATTGGCAATGGGAATCTGACGCCGGAGGTCGCGGAAATCCATGACCGGGCGCGTGAGAAGCTTAGCGGCAACTGAACCTGTCGGCCGCAACCTGCTTTGCCTTCGTTATGGCTTTGGCCGATAAGGCAGCATGACGGCAGGCGAGACGCAGCAGGCGATCGAGGCGATTTTTCGCATTGAACGAGCCCGGCTCATCGCGGGCCTGGCCCGCATCGTGCGCAATGTCGATCTTGCAGAGGAACTGGTGCAGGACGCCCTGGTCATAGCCTTATCCGAATGGTCCAGGACCGGCGTTCCGGCCAATCCCGGCGCTTGGCTGATGACGGTCGCCAAACGCCGCGCCATCGACGCGATCCGTCACGACAAGATGCGCGAGCGCAAGCATGAGGAGATCGCGCGGGAGCTGGACGGCGAGTGCGATGGTACGGCCGAGGGAAACGAAATGGCCATGAACGACGATCTTGGCGACGAGCTGCTGGGCCTCATCTTCACAGCCTGCCACCCCATACTTTCGGCCGACGCCCGCGCGGCGCTCACGCTGCGTGTCATCGGCGGCCTGACGACAGACGAGATCGCCCGTGCTTTCCTGTCGAGCGAGGTGACGATCGCCCAGCGCATCGTCCGCGCAAAGAGGACGATCGGAAAGGCCGGGCTCAGCTTCGAGGTGCCGCGCGGCGCCGAGCGTGCGGCGCGTCTGTCCTCGGTGCTGGAGGTCATCTATCTCATCTTCAATGAAGGCTATGCTGCCACGGCAGGCGACGACCTTGTCCGGCCGAGCCTGTGCCTGGAGGCACAACGGCTGGGCCGCATGCTGGCGGGTCTGATGGCCGAGGATGCCGAGGTGTTCGGCCTGCTGGCTCTAATGGAAATCCAGGCATCGCGCCTGCCGGCACGCATCGGGCCGGACGGCGCCCTCTTGACCCTGACCGAGCAAAACCGCGCGCGCTGGGACCAGCTGCTGATCCGCCGAGGCCTTGACGCGCTGGCCCGTGCCGAAGCCCTCGGGGGCGATGGCCCCTATGGGTTGCAGGCCGCGCTTGCAGCCTGTCACGCGCGGGCGCGCAGTCCGGCCGATACCGATTGGCCCCGTATCGCAGCGCTCTACGACCGGCTGCGTGCAGTGATGCCCTCGCCGGTGGTCGATCTCAATCGCGCGGTCGCCCACAGCATGGCCTTCGGGCCCGAAGCGGGCCTGCGGCTGGTAGACGAGATTGCCGACGCCGCCGCCTTGCGCAATTATGCGCCATTGCCGGCGGCGAGGGGCGATTTTCTGTTTCGGGCCGGCCGGCTGACCGAGGCCCGCGCCGAATTCGAGGCTGCGGCCAAGCTCACCCGCAACGTGCGCGAGGCGGCCTTTCTCCTCGCCCGCGCAGACGCTTGTGGTTGACAGCATCGCTCTCCGTGCCGGACGCGCCGCTCGGCAACATCTAAAGCCGCCAGTTCGCTCTCGGCCAGCTCCCTTCAATGAGCGCGATCAGCTCGCAACGCGAAAGGGATTAACGATGCGCAAGCCTTCGTCGAGCGCGATTCCGTGCTGCATGTCCTCTGACCAGAGTGTATCGCAGCCAGCGTGAACCGCCGCGGAGGCGATCATCGCGTCATAGGTGGAAAGGCCGTACCGCTCGGCGAGCCTCAATCCTGTTTCGTAGGTCTCGAGCGTGAGCGGATGAACCGTCAACAGGCCGCGCAGCGTGGTCAGCAGCGCATGCGTGTCGTCCCATGACATTTGCATCTTCCGACGCGCGACATTGGTGAGTTCATTGAGAACCTGCACGCTGATCGCCCCGCCATCGGCGATGACCGCCTCGGCCCGATCCGCCTTCGCCGTGTCGCCTGACGCGATATAAAGAAGGACATTGGTATCGAAAAAACTAACGGGCATTTGCCTCGTCCCGATCGAATTTGAAGTCAGCGGGAAGCCGACCGCGGAAGGCGCGGAGACGCTTCAGCAACTCCTCACGCCCGGGCTTCCGCGCGACGCCAAGCTGGCGGGCGTCAGCGACATGGATTTCGATCTCATCGCCTTCCCTGAGTTCAAGCGCTTCGACCACAGCGGCGGGAAGGCGGACCGCAAGACTGTTTCCCCATTTGGCGACCTGCATGCCACTTCCTCTCTTAGATATACGCTGGAAGAAATGTATATCCACAAGTCGTCAAGGTCAAGAATTGCAGCCAATCGGTTTATTCATTTTGGAGGAGAGGGCCTCGATCATGCCAGCAACGCGTCGGCACGCCGAGAATCGGTCCTGCCTCGGCGAGCCGCTGGTCGAGGGTCCACACCGTGGCGCCATGCTCCGATGCCGTCGCGAGGTGCAGGGCGTCGCCAGCACGAAGCCCGAGCATATGCTGATCGGCGAATTTCGCGGCGACCCGAAAATGCCCGCCCGTCACCGGCAGCACGGTGAAGCTCTCAGCGACAAGCTTATTGAACATCGCGAGCGCTGCCGCGCGTTGCTCCAGGTCGATCTGTCCGGTCCGAAGCTTGATCGCCATGGCGGAGGACATCTCGGTGATGGTCCAGTCGCTGATCACAAGTTGCGCTGGGTCCTGCTCCGCCAGCCAGCCCTGAACGCGCGCGGTCGTGGCTTCGTTGGATAGCGCCGCGATCATCAGCGAAGTATCGAGATAGGACGTCAATAGCGATCGCCATCTCGCATCGATCGCACCAGATCGGCGGCAGCCTGAGCCTGCAGAGGCATGGTTGCGGTCAGGGATTGGAGCAGGACGGCGTCGATCCGTTTGCGAGGGCGGGCCACGGCCGTGAGCCTGGCGACCGGCTTGCCACGCCGGGTTATGTCGATCGAGTCTCCAGCTTCAACCCGGTCGACGAGCTCACTCAGATGTGCCTTGGCGTCCGCCAGATTGACCGCGTCCATGTCACGCTCCTGACCATGTAGATAGTCATATAGCGCATCACACTTGACGATTCCAGCGCAGAGTACTTTGGCACACCAGGCTGCCCCCAGGTCAGCGACTGTCGCGGCGCGCGACCATTTTCTCGTTCCACTTCTTGAAGCAGACCGCTGTGTGAGCGAAGCAGGTGATCGCTCCTGCAACGAGAATTATCCGCTTCCCGCTTGACTCACACATATCCCGGTGGTTATACATCGATCAATAGCCGAAGGGTTATCGATCCCAATGCCAAACGCTCACGATGTACTCTTCAGAACGCTTGCCGATCCGACTCGGCGCGCTATTTTTGAGCGGCTGTGTCGCGAAGGAGAGCAGACGGTCGGGGCTCTGACGGCTCAGGCCGGGATCTCGCAACCGGCCGTGTCAAAACATCTCGGCGTTTTGAGGCAGGCCGGGCTCGTGCGCGACCGCCATGCAGGGCGACAGACCCATTATAGCGCGCAGCTTGCTGCGCTTGCCCCCCTGATTGACTGGACAAGCCAGATGACCGGGTTCTGGCAGAGCCGGTTCGACGACCTCGAAGACCTGCTCAAAAGGATGGACCAGTGAACGAAATGGCGACCGAAACGCTCTCCGTCATTGTCGAACGGGAAATCGCTTATCCGCCCGAGAAGATCTGGCGCGCGCTCACGCAACCACACTTGATCGAGGAGTGGCTCATGAAAAATGACTTCAAACCTGTCGCGGACCACCGTTTCAATCTTCACGCAGACTGGGGCTCTGTCGAATGTCAGGTGCAGACGGTCGAGCCGAACAGAACACTGACTTACACGTGGGATACCAAGGATCTCAAGAGTGTCGTCTCCTGGACCCTCACCCCCACGAGCACCGGAGCCCGCTTGCGCATGGAACAGTCGGGCTTCCGGCCGGATCAGCAGCCTTACTTCCGGGGTGCCAAAGTCGGCTGGCCGAGGTTCTTTGACGATCTGGAGCAGGTTCTGGCGCGGACGGACTGAGATCCGCTGGGCTGTCCAAGCAAGGGCTCTGTTACAGAGCGACATCACGAGGCGATAATGGAGGCAAGCCAATGAAGATCAAGTTGGCCAAAGTATACGTGGACGACCAGGAAAAGGCACTGGGCTTTTACACCGAAACGCTCGGCTTTACCAAGAAGGCCGATTTCAGCAATGGGCCGTTTCGCTGGCTGACCGTTGGATCACCCGACGAGCCGGACGGTGCCGAGCTGCAACTCGCGCTCAATGACAACCCCGCGGCAAAGACCTACCAGCAAGCCATTTTCCAGCAGGGCCAGCCCGCGGTCATGTTCTTCACCGATAACGTCAAGGGCGACTACGAGCGCATAAAAGCGCGCGGCGCCGAGTTCACGATGCCGCCGACCGAAGTAACCGGCTCGACCATCGCCCAGCTGAACGACAACTGCGGCAATCTCGTTCAAATCACCCAACTGGCGCGCTGGTAAAGCATGCGTTCAGTGGCGTGGCTGCCCGGCGGGAGTCGCCAAACGGGCCGCCCGATCCGCTTCGGTTCGTCTTCAGAGGAGGTCTCAATGGATTGGAACAAATGGGTTCGGCAGATCCACCGCTGGCTGTCGATTATCTTTGCGGCGGTCGTCGCCGCCATCTTCATCAGCCTGGGAGCAGGCAAGGAACCCGCCTACTGGGTATACCTCTTGCCGCTGTTTCCACTCGGCTTGCTCCTGCTTACCGGTCTGTACATGTTCGTGCTGCCTTACGCGCCCAAGTGGCGCAACGCAGGGGGCACCGGCGCATTGGAGTGAACGCATGGCCAACAAGACGTCCATCAAGTCAGCGGCGGTCGCGAAGAAGCCCGCCGCCAAGCCTGCAGCCGCCAAGCCGGTCCTCCTCGCAGGCGGCAACCCGCAGATCCCGAAGGGTGATGGTGACGCTCCTGTGCAGGCCTACATCGCGGCCATGCCGGGCTGGAAACGCGACGTCGGCCGCCGCCTCGACGCACTCATCGAGCGCAACGTTCCCAACCTGCGCAAGGCCGTCAAATGGAACTCGCCCTTCTATGGCGTAGAGGGTCAAGGCTGGTTCCTCAACTTCCATTGCTTCACAACGTACATCAAGCTGGCTTTCTTCCGCGGCACGTCGCTGCATCCTGTCCCTCCAGGCGAGTCCAAGCACAAGGACGTGCGCTACCTCGACATCCGCGAGGACGACCAGCTCGACGAAGCTCAACTCACCGACTGGGTAAAGCAAGCCAGCCAGTTGCCTGGCGAGCGAATGTGAGTGGAATGCCAGTCATTCCCGCAAACCCGGTGCCGACTAGCGGTATTCATGTGACGGGCGAGCGGCAACAACCCTAGGAAAAGCGACAATGATGATGAAGAGTGGCTCTATGGAAGGAAATGCAGAAAGCTCTCCCTCTCAGCTGATAGATGCGAGGATCAGTGAGCTGGGCGATTGGCGAGGCAAGACGCTTTCCCATATCCGCGCTCTCGTCAAGCAGGCTGACCCGGAAGTGGTCGAGGAGTGGAAGTGGCGAGGCGTTCCGGTGTGGTCGCACGCCGGAATAATCTGCACCGGCGAGACCTACAAGAACGTCGTGAAGGTGACCTTCGCAAAGGGCGCCTCCCTGCCGGATCCTTCAGGCCTGTTCAACTCCAGTCTCGAAGGCAACACCAGGCGCGCCATCGATATCCGTGAGGGCGAAGATATAGATGAGAATGCGTTCAAGGCGCTGATACGCGCTGCTGCCGCCCTGAACACGGCCCGATAGTCAGCTCCGGCCGATATGGTCGGCTAGCGGGCCGAGAGCGGCGAGCAAAGCTTCGCCGGTGGCTTGCGTCGCGTTCTCATGCGGCGCGCGCAGGTTCAGCCAGCGTCTGTCGCCGGACCGTACCGCCAGCACTGCCTTCATCGCGGAGATGAGGCCGGCGTCCTGGATGATTTTGCGGAACGCCTTGATGGCGGCATCCGCGTCAGTAATGTCCTCTCCCGCCAGTGCTGCGTCGTAGAGGGCCCGGATCGCTGCGGCATTTAGATTGACCGTCGCCGAGATGCATCCCGCAGCACCGTTGGCGAGGCCTTTCGTCAGCTGTGCTTCCGAGCTCGGGAACACCGCGACCCTTGGGGCTGCCGCAATGACCGCCGCGGTGTTGTTCCAATCGCCGGCGCTGTCCTTGTAAGCCACCACGACATCCGGAAACGCTTGGCTCAAGCGGGCGGTCAGCGGCGGGCTCACCGGTACGCCGGAATTCTGCGGGATGTGGTAGAGGATCATCCTCATCGCCGGGTTCGCCACCCGTTCGATCAGCTCGCCATAGTAGCGGGCCTGTCCGTTGTCGCCGGCGGCCGTATAGAAGAACGACGGCAGCACCATCACCCCGGCACAGCCGAGCCCGACGGCATGCGCCGTCAGCTCGACGGTCTCGGCAAGTGCTGTGACACCGGTGCCGGGCATCAGATGGCTTGGCGAAATGCCGGCCTCGACCAGCCACTCCAGCGCTTGCATGCGCTCGCGCAACGAGACGGACAAGGCCTCGCCCGTGGTACCGAACGGCGACAGGAAATGCGCTCCCTGATCCAGCACCCATTTGGCGTGGGATATCCAGAGATCGCGGGCGATCCGGCCGTCGTTTTCGAACGGCGTCAGGATCGGTGCGATGGTTCCTTGTGGGCGGATCATTTGCGTCCTTCTAAAGCCGGCATCAAAAATGTCGAGCAAGCTACATGAAGCAATGTTGCTGAGTACCGGCCGTTCGACCTCGAAAGCAAGCGGCTCGCGCATAGGCGCGCGATTGTGATCGGGCGGCGGTTCTGAGGCTCTCGAGGTATATCCTTGTCACGGGATAACGTCGTCTGGCCGAAAGGGGGGTGACAAACGAGTTCTGCTGTTTCATCAATGCCGCCTTTTGAGGAGAAGCCCATGCGGAGGATCGGTGTCGGCATTATCGGCTGCGGCAACATTTCGGATGCCTATCTGAAGGCATCGCCACAATTCCCGGTGCTCGACATTGTCGGCGTCGCCGACATCAACCGGGCGGCAGCCGAGGCGAAGGCAGCGGCCTACGGCCTGGCTGCCATGCCGGTCGACGCGCTGTTGGCCGATCCGCGCGTCGAGATCGTGCTCAATCTGACGACGCCGCAGCATCATGTGCCGGTCGGCCTGCAGGCTGTCGGGCAAGGCAAGCACGTCTATTCCGAGAAGCCGCTGGCAACGACGCTCAGCGACGCCGAGCGGCTGGTCGCGGCGGCGCGCGAACAGGGCGTGCGCGTCGGCTGCGCACCCGACACCTTTCTTGGCGGCTCCCACCAGACGGCGCGGCGGCTGGTCGATGAGGATACGGCTGGGACCATTGTCGCCGGCTCTGCCTTCATGCAGGTGCCCGGCCACGAGCTCTGGCATCCCAATCCGGATTTCTACTATCAGCCCGGCGGTGGGCCAATGCTCGACATGGGACCGTACTATCTGACCTGCCTGGTCAATCTCCTGGGTCCGGTAAAATCCGTGACCGGGCAGGCGAAGTCTTCCTACGCCACCCGCACCATCGGTTCTGGACCGCGCCAGGGCGAAACCATCCGGGTCGAGGTGCCGACCCATATTTCCGGCCTGCTCGCATTCGAGAATGGCGCCGCGGTCTCGATCACCACCAGCTTCGACGTCTGGAAGCATGAACACAATCACATCGAACTTTACGGAACCAAGGGCTCGATGATCGTCTCCGATCCCAACCAGTTTCAGGGCGACATCAGGACCAGCCAGCGCAAGGGCGACTGGACGGTGGCCGATCAGATCCATTCGTATGGCGACGGCAATTACCGGGGCCTCGGCCTTGCCGACATGGCGCAGGCGGTCGTCTCGGGCAGGCAACACCGCGCCAGCCTCGATCTTTCCCTCCATGTCCTGGAAATCATGGAATCGATCATCTCTTCAGCAGAGATAGGCCAGCGTATCGACCTGAGATATGGCTGCGCCCGGCCGGCGCCGATGCAGGCCGACCTGCCTTTCGGAATTCTGGAATAGGGAATAATGCGATGAGCAAGACGGCACTGATTTTCTGGGGCGGCTGGGAAGGTCACACCCCGGCCCGGAGCGCCGAAATCGTCAAGGAGATGCTGGCCGGCAACGGCTTCGACGTGCAGCTGGAGCAGGGGACTTCGGCGCTTGCCGATCCGCAGCTGGGCATGCTCGATCTCATTGTCCCGGTGATCACCATGTCGACGATCGAAAAGCCGGAGCTGCAAAACCTGACCAGCGCCGTCGGGGCCGGCACCGGCCTTGCGGGCTTTCACGGCACGATGTGCGACAGCTTCCGCAACGAGCCGGAATACCAGTTCATGACCGGCGGCCAGTGGGTCGCCCATCCCGGCAACATCATCGACTATCACGTCGACATCACCAGGCCAGGCGATCCGGTCATGCAGGGCATCGACGACTTCGCCTACCGTTCAGAGCAGTATTACATGCATGTCGATCCGACCAACGAGGTGCTGGCGACGACTACTTTCACCGGCGAGCATCTCGATTTCATCGCCGGCGTCGTCATGCCGGTTGTCTGGAAGCGCCGCTACGGCAAGGGCCGCGTCTTCTACAGCGCGCTCGGGCACACCGCCGACGAGTTCGCCGTGCCGCAAATGCGCACGATGTTCGAACGCGGCGCGATTTGGGCCAGCCGAAACTCGGACCTTGGATAGCCGTTCAATCTGAACGCCACGTATCGTTGTAATCTCTCATGGGGCGGCCGCCCGAACGCGGACACAGGCACTGGACTGCGGCAATTGACTGCCATGGTAGCATCCAATACACCGGGGGCTCATCGAAAATTCCGTCGCTGGAGGTCGAATGGAGCAGACGTGGCGATGGTTTGGGCCGAGCGACGCAGCAACGCTTGCCCATGCCAGGCAGGCCGGCGCGACCGGTATCGTGACGGCACTGCACGACATCCCTTACGGCGAAGTCTGGCCGATCCACGCTATCAGGCAGCGCCAGGCGCTTATCGAGGCGGATCCGGCGATGGGCCTCAAATGGAGCGTCGTCGAGAGTGTGCCCGTGCACGAGGACATCAAGCTCGGCCGCGGCGATCTCGACCGGCTCTACGACAATTTCGGGCAGACCTTACGCAATCTCGGCGCCTGCGGTGTGCGCACGGTCTGCTATAACTTCATGCTGATCCTCGACTGGACCCGGACCGACCTGGCTGCGCCGCTGCCGGGCGGCGGACGGGCGCTCCGCATGAACATGCACGAGCTTGCCGCGTTCGATTGCTACATGCTGCAGCGCAAGGGATCTGAGCGCGACTATGCGTCCGATGTTCTCCAGCGGGCAAGCGAATGGTTCGAGGCGACGCCGGATGCGTCAAAAGAGCGTCTGCTTGCCAACATCATGGCCGGCCTGCCGGGCGCCTTCAAGCGCTATAACATAGCGGAATTGCGCGAAGTGGTGGCCGAGCAATCGGGCCTGTCGCACGACCGGCTGCGCGAGAACGTCGTCCGTTTTCTCGAAAACGTGCTGCCGGCGGCCGAAGAGGCGGGCGTCACGTTGGCGATCCACCCGGACGATCCGCCGCGCGATCTCGTCGGCCTGTGCCGGATCGTCAAGAACGCGGACGACATCGCCTTTATCCTGGACGCAGTGCCATCGGCCCATAGCGGCCTTACCTTGTGCACGGGGTCGCTGGGCGCCAACCCGGCCAATGACGTGCCCGCCATCGCCAGCCGCTTTGCGCACAAGATCAACTTCGTGCATCTGCGCAACGTCAGCAAGGACCCGGACGGCTCGTTCATGGAATCCGAGCATCTGAGCGGCGATGTGGACATGGTGTCGGTGGTTTCGATCTTGCTCGACGAGCAGCAACGCCGCCGCGACGCCGGGGAACCGGCGGCGCTGCTGCCCTTTCGCCCGGATCATGGCCACGAGCTGATCGATGACGCCGCGCGGCACACCCATCCCGGCTACCCCGTGATCGGCCGTCTTCGCGGCCTTGCCGAATTGAGAGGCGTGATGACGGCGATTGCCCATCAGCGCGGCTACCGGCTGCAATGACGGCGCCCCGCCTGCTCTGCGTCGGCGCGCTCACCTACGACACGATCTTGCGCCTCGATGTCCTGCCCTCCGGCGCCGGCAAGTTCCTGCCAAGCGAGGCCGTGCAGATCGCGGCCGGCATGGCAGCAAGCGCGGCCGCGTCGGCCAGCCGCCAGGGCGGGCAGGTCTGGCTATGGGCAAGCGTCGGCGACGATGCTGTCGGCCGCGATGTCATCGGCCAGATGGAGGCGGAGCGGGTCGACTGTTCGCTGGTGCGCAGGGTTGAAGGTGGCCGCTCGGCCATTGCCACCATCCTGGTCGATGCCGCCGGCGAGCGTATGATTGTGCCCTTCTACGATGCAGTCACGCAAGCCGATCCTGACCGTCTTCCGCCCGCGGATTTTTCCCGCTTCGACGCCGTGCTGGTTGATGTCCGCTGGCCCGGAGCCGCGGCCCTGGCGCTGGCGAAGGCTCGCGAGTGCGGCATCCCGGCGATCCTTGACGCCGATGTCGCGTCGCGACCGGTGCTCGACCGGCTGCTGCCGCTCGCCTCGCATGTCGTTGCTTCGCTGCCGGCGGCACGCATCCTTTGCGGTCCGGAGATATCCGCCGGTTCTGCCGTCGCCATTCTCGGCGAACGGACCGGCGCCTTCGTGGCGGTCACCGATGGGGCGAACGGCACCGTGTTCCGCTACTCGGGCAGCAATGACGTCCGTCATCTGCCGTCGCCGCGGGTCGAAGCCGTCGACACTCTGGCGGCAGGCGACGTGTTCCACGGCACCTTCGCTCTCGGCCTGGCCGAAGGTTGGGACGAAGAGCGGGCGATAGCAGTGGCCAGCGCCGCCGCCGCCCTGAAATGCCTGCGCTTTGGCGGACGTCTTGGCGCACCGACGCGCGCGGAAACGCTGGCTTTCATGCAAGGATCGACATGATGCCGAACACGCTTGGGCCGGCTCGGTGGAAAGAGCACGTCAAGTGGCGCCCGTCGACTACCATGGCAGTCGCTGCGCAACTGTTCGAGGGAGGATAAATGGCTGAGTTCAAAAAACGCGCACTGGTCACCGGGGCGGCCATGGGCATTGGCCGTGCTGTCGCCGAAAGACTGGCCGAGCAAGGCGTCGACCTGATCCTGTTCGACCGGGCGGGCGATCAGTTGGATGAGGTAGCGGCGCAGCTTTCGGCGCGCGGCGTGACCGTGCACACCGTGCTTGGCTCGACCGCCGACACTGAGGCCTGTGGCCGCGCCGTCGAGCTTGCCCGGTCCGCGTTCGGCGGGCTCGACATGCTCTCCCACAATGCCGGCATCCAGCGTTACGGAACGGTGGAGACCACGGACGAGGCGCTTTGGGACGAGGTGATGAACGTCAACCTCAAGGCTGCCTACCTGCTCTCCCGCGCGGCGATGCCGCTGCTGCGGCAAAGCCGCGGCGCCATCGTCCATATGAGCTCGGTGCAGGGTCTGGCCAGCCAGGAAGGGGTTCTGGCCTACAGCACGGCCAAGCACGGCCTGATCGGCCTGGTCAAATCGATGGCCGTCGACTATGCGCCGCTCGGCGTGCGCGTCAATGCCGTCGCTCCGGGTGCGGTCGACACGCCGATGCTGCGGGATGCGGTGAAACTCAACGATAAGCCCGACGAGATCCTGCGCATCCTCGACAATATGCATCCGCTCGGCCGTACCGCCCGGCCGCAAGAGATTGCCGCAGTCGTCGCCTTCCTGCTGTCCGACGATGCCTCCTTCGTCACCGGCGAGGTCGTACGCGTCGATGGCGGCCTGCTGGCGCGCATCGGCGGTTCTCCGCGCAAGGAATAACGTCGGCGCTGCTGCTTGCGCAGGCATTTCATGAACGGCTTGAAGCTGCAGAGCCAATAAGGGGTCGCCGATGGCAGGGCTTTTGGGAATGCGGACCATCACCGAGGGGCGGTTGGGCGAAACCGGCCCCGGCGTATCGGTCGCGGCGAGGACGTTCGAGGTTCTGCTCGACCAGATCCTGACCTTCCGCCTGAAGCCGCACGAGCTGATTTCTGAAAAGGCGATGTCGGAAGCCCTCGGCGTGAGCCGCACGCCGGTCAGGGAGGCGCTCGCCCGGCTGGCCGGTCTTGGCTTGATCGACATTTATCCGCAGCGCGGCAGCATGGTGGCGCCGCTCCGGATTGCCGATCTCGAGAAATCGCAGTTCCTGCGCGAAGCGCTCGAAGTCGGCCTGATCAAGCGCGCGGTCGAGAGCCCGCGCCGTGCTGACCTGCTTGCCGTGCTAAAAGGCGAACTGGCCGTCCAGGAGACGTTCGCCTCCATCGCGGACGACAGGCGCTTCTTCAAGTCGGACGAGCTGTTCCACCAGCATATCGCCAGTCATGCCGGGTTTCCCGGAATCTGGGCCGACATCAGCGCGGCGAAGCTGCACATGGACCGCTTCCGCTTCCTGTCTTTTCCGCGCCTCGACAGCATGTCGGTGGTCCTCGGCCAGCATCGGCGGATTGTCGATGCGCTTGAGCAGGCCGACGCGTTTGCGGCGGAAGAGGCGATGCGAACGCATCTTCGCCGCATCTTCGAGGTGCTCGAAATCGTCCAGGAGCGCTATCCCTATTATTTCGCGGCAAACGGCAGTGTGAGCCTGCTTTCGGCCGGCTCAATCCAAGCCTGAGCCTTTCTTGCGCGCTTCCGAAGGCGTCTTGGTCTTGCTGCCGGATTTGTCGGAAGCTGGCTCGGCTTTGCGATCTTGACCCTCGCCGCCTTGCTCCTTGCGGAGCTGATTTTCCACTACCGATCGCGATCCTTCCGCCGGGTCTTGTTCAGGATGAGTATCGGTTCCCGTCATGTCGGCTCCTATCCATTTTGATCAATTGCGTGCGGCGTGGGCTGACCTCCGCCGCCGGTTCTGTCGCGCCCGATCATCAGCCAGGCGGCGAACAGCACGACCAGTACGACCACGATCCAGGCGACGAAACGAGGCATCGGCCTCATGTCCCTCGCCGCCGCTTGCTGCCGCGTGCCTCCGGATCGGAGCCGGCCTCGACCGTTGGATCGGGCACGACCGGGCCGCGTTCGGCCTCGGAACCCTCAGCTTCGATCTCCTGCACGGCCTGATCCCAGTGCTCGCGCTCGCGTCCTTGCGGACGGCCTTCGCGCTCCCAGATCTCATGGGCTCGCTGCCTGATACGCTCTTCCCTATCCATGGCCTTTGCCTCCTCAGCCCCTAATCCGGCGATCGCTGGTTTGTTCCGCGGTGCCAGCGCCGTTCATCGCGGTTCAGTTGACCTGATCACCCAGCGCTCTAGATCAAACTTCGCGCCGAAGTCGCTTGGTGCGGGGAGAACAATCGTGTGGCAGCAACGCTACAAGCACGTATTGTAAATGCCGTTACAGCCGTCGGTCTTCGACCAGACCGCCCGTGCTTGCTGCTGATAATATTTGTATTGACGGCATGCTCGCCTTCCGACCAGGTCGAGCAGCAGTCGAAAACCGCGGCTTCCGCCACACAGACTGCATCGCTGGTCCTGGAGAGCTGGATCGCTGGGGGAGCCCCGTCGGAATACACGTCGCGCACTTTGCAATCGGCCGGCAAGGCGCTCGCCGATGCCGGTGCGCAAATCCAGTCCGCCAAGTCGCCTGAGCCCAGCGGGCAAGCCGGTCTGACGATGGCGGTTGGACGGCTTTCGGCAGCGGTAATTCGCGCGGCGACGGCCGTGCAGAACGGCAACCGCTCGGAAGTGGAACACGCGCAGCAGGATCTGCGGGCCGCCGCCGCCGATCTGAGCACGTCCTACGCGAAATATTTCGCGCCGAAATCATGAAGAAGCTGCTCGAAATATCGCTCGGCGTCGTCACCAGCGTTGGCGGCTTTCTTGAGGTCGGATCAGTGGCGACCGCCGCTCAGGCCGGCGCGGCGTTCAGGTTTCAGCTGATATGGGCCGTCGTCCTGGGCACGTTCTGCATCATCTTCCTGGTCGAAATGGCCGGACGCTTCGCCGCAGTTAGCCATCACACCATCGCCGACGGGATCCGGGAACGGTTTGGCTTCAACGCCTTTCTGTGGCCGTTGCTTGCGACCTTGCTGGTCAACTTCCTGGTCATGGCAGCCGAAATCGGCGGTGTTGCCATTGCGCTCGAGCTCGCCACCGGCATCGGCTTTCAGTGGTGGGCGCTGCCGGTCGCTTTTCTGGCATGGCTGTTCCTTTGGAAAGGCACGTTCGGATTCATCGAAAAAGGCGTCGCGATCCTCGGGCTGGTCACGCTGTGCTTCGTGGTTGGCGCAGTCATGCTGAAGCCCGATTGGGAGCAGGTCGCGGCCGGGGCCGTGCCCACACTGCCGGATCACGACGCGGCCAACTACTGGTTCATGGCGGTCAGCATTCTTGGTGCGTCGATCTCGCCCTATCTGTTCATGTTCTATTCGTCGGGAGCGATCGAGGACGAGTGGGACAAGAGCTATCTCGGAGCCAATCGGGCCATTGCCGGCCTGGGCATGAGTTTTGGCGGCACAATCGCTATCGGTGTGCTGATTGTGGCGGCGCTCGTGCTGGCCGCGCACGGCATAGAGCAGGTCGATGACTACCACCAACTGCCACTGATGCTGATTCCGATCTTCGGTTTCTGGGGATTTGTCCTGTTCGTTGCTTCACTAGGCATTGCCTGCTTCGGTGCCGCGCTCGAAATCGGCCTGCAGCAAGCCTACCTTGTGGCGCAGGGTTTCGGCTGGACTTGGGGCGAGAACCTGAAACCGCGCGACGACCCGGGTTTCAGCACCGTCTATACGATCTTGTTGGTTCTCGCCGCCATTCCGATCGCACTGGGCCTCGATCCGCTGAAGCTCACCATCTTTTCCATGGCGCTGACGGCCGCCAGCCTGCCGCTGACCGTGGTGCCGTTCCTCTTCCTGCTGAATGACGAGCGTTATGTCGGCGAGCACCGCAATGGCATGATAGCGAATGCCGCGGTCATCTTCATCATCGCGCTCGGTTTCGTGCTCGCGATCGTGACCATTCCTTTGCAGATATTCGGAGGCACGTGATGAAGTTGCTGCGCGACATCCTGGACAAGCAAGTAGTCGACCGCGAGCAGGTCAAGATCGGCAAGGTCGACGGGCTGGTGGCCGAGCTCAGGCCAGGCGAGCCGCCTAAAATCGTTGCGGTCGAGCTCGGCTCGATCACGCTGGGGCGTCGGTTTGGCGAGCGACCCGGGCGCTGGATGGCGCGGGTTGCGGCAAGGCTCGGCGGCAAGCGCCATGCCGAGCCGCACCGCATCGCCTGGAACAAGGTGCGCGACATCGGCGTCGACATCGAGTTCGATATCGACGTCCGCGAAACGGCGATTTTCGACTGGCAGGACTGGCTGCGCGATCATGTCATTGGGCGTATTCCGGGAGCTGGATGATGGCCACCGTCAATCTTGAGCAATTGGCTGGCAGGAATGTGCTTTCGCACGGCAAAAGCATCGGCCGTATCGAGGAGATACGCGCCGAACCGGATGGCGACGACCTGGTGGTTACCGAGTACCATGTCGGCATCTACGCGGCCTTCGAGCGTCTGTCCGCTTCGGCTATCGGCATTGCGGTCCTCGACGTCTTTCGATTGCGCAGTCGCGACAGCGTGTACCGCATTCCCTGGGACAAGCTCGACATCTCCGACCCGGCGCGGCCGCGGTTGTTATGCACGACGGAAGAACTTTCCGGTATGAAGGGGAGTATCGAGGGCGATAAACCGGAATGAACGATACTTTCCCGCCGTCGGAGAATGGGGTCCAGTGAAAGTCCTGGTTACCGGCGCCACCGGCCTGATCGGTGCCTCCGTCGTGGCACGCCTTCTTTCCGAAAGGCATGAGGTGATCGGATTGGTCCGCAGCCCCGGCGCAAACCGGGCCGGCAATTATCAATTGCTGGTGCTGGACATGGCGGCGGCGCTGCAGCCCGAAGACTGGCTACCGCATCTCAGGGGTGTCGACGCCGTCGTGAATTGTGCCGGCGTCCTGCAGGACAGCCCTCGCGAAAAGACGCGCGAAGTCCATCGCGATGCGGCGGCAGCACTCTTCCTCGCCTGTGCGCGGGCAGGGGTTGCCCGGGTAATCCACTTCTCGGCGATAGGCGTCGATCGGGCGCAGCCTTCGGCATTCTCGGCGACGAAACTGGCCGGCGACCAAGCGCTTATGGCGCTTGATCTGGATTGGGTGATCCTGCGCCCGTCCGTGGTGCTCGGCCGGCCGGTGTTTGGGGCCAGCGCATTGTTTAGGGGTCTCGCCTCGCTGCCGGTGCTACCGTCCATGCCCGGCACCGGCCGGCTCCAGGTGGTACTACTCGACGATGTGGTCTCAACAGTCGTCTTCCTTCTCGATCCCGACAGTCCGTCTCGCGTCGTGTTGGAACTTGTCGGTCCCGAACAGCTGAGCATGGACGAGGTCGTCGGCAGCTATCGCCGATGGCTCGGCTGGGCTCCTGCAGCCAGGTTTGTCTTGCCGGCGGCTGTTGCAAGGCTTCTCTACCGCCTCGGCGACCTTGCCGCGATGTTCGGCTGGCGTCCACCGATGCGCACCAACGCGGCCAGAGAGATCGCCCGAGGAGCGGTTGGAGATCCCTCGGACTGGACCGCCGCGACCGGCATACGCCCGCAAACCCTGGCGGGCTTCCTCGCGCTCAATCCGGCAACGGTGCAGGAAAAATGGTTTGCCCGGCTGTATTTCATCAAGCCTGCGATCTTCGTCGTCCTGCCCTTCTTCTGGATCGTGACGGGTATTGTGTCGCTGACCACCGGCTATAACGGTGGCATCGAGCTGATGCAAAGCACGGGGGCTGGCATCTTGTCGGCGCCGACCGTGATAGCCGGTGCTCTTGCCGACATCGCCGTCGGCGCGCTCCTAGCCTGGCGGCCAGCGACGCGAAAAGGCCTCTATGGCGGCATCGCGCTCTCGCTCTTCTACCTTGTCGTCGGAAGCTTCCTGAGCCCCGATCTGTGGAACGACCCGCTTGGGCCGTTCCTCAAGGTGTTGCCGATCCTGGTGCTGCACTTTGTGGCCTTGGCAGTGCTGGAGGAGCGTTGATGCTCTATTTCCTGCTGAAATTTCTGCATGTCATCGGCGCATCCGTGCTGCTTGGTACCGGCGCCGGTATCGCTTTCTTCATGCTGCTCGCCCACAGGACCGGCAATGCCGCGACGGTTGCGGCCGTGGCGCGTATCGTCGTCGTCGCCGACTTCCTTTTCACCGCGACGGCCGTGGTCGCGCAGCCTTTGACCGGAGCCGCGCTCGCCTGGCAGGCAGGCTACTCGCTGTCGGAGGGCTGGATCGTACTTTCGATCGCGCTCTATATCTTCACCGGAATGTTCTGGCTCCCGGTCGTCTGGATGCAAATGCAGATGCGCAAGCTGGCATCGCAAGCCGCCGCTGCAGGCGCGCCGTTGCCGCCGCGCTATCATCGGCTCTTCTGGCTGTGGTTCGCCTTCGGCTTCCCCGCCTTCGCTGCGGTACTCGGGATTTTCTGGCTGATGATCACTCGGCCTGCGATCGACTGGTGAAGACAGGCCGCGTGCAGCTGCCGGGATGAGCGATGACTTTCATTTCAGCGAATAGAGATAGGCCGCGATATCCCGCGCCTCCTGCTCGGAAATTCTGGTCGAAGGCATTGCCGTGTGCGGATTGATCTCTCTTGCGGCGCGTATCCAACGGACCATGTTTCGCGGGTTGTTGGACAATACGCCGCCGATATAGACCCGGGTGGCCAAGCTGGCGTCGAGGCGTGGACCGACCAGTCCCTGCGCGCCGGGCACGCCGGTGATCGTGTGGCATCCGGCACAGCCATTGGCCATGATGATTGGTATGGCGCGGGCGCCAACACCGCCGGTTGCATTGTCGGCCTTCTGCTCCACTCGACGGCTTTGCTCAAAGTACAACGCGATCCCGGCCAGGGCTGCAACAAGCACGACAATTGCCGCGGCGCCGAGGATGGGTCCGGACGGAGTGAAGCGCGATGTTGCGCGCACGCCGATGCTGCCAGGGGCATTGTCCGTCTTATGCGCGACCCTGACGAGGCGCTCCGGCCACAACGTCAGCGCCGCCCAAGCTGCGGCCAGCACGGCAATTGCCGTCCCGGTACCAATGACCAGCTTAGACAGCCTGGAGCGCATGCGACGCCTCCCATCTTCTCTGTCCACTTGAGCGAATCCACAGACCGGCCAGCAGCAACGCGGCTCCGCCATAAATCAGGCCGGCCGGAACCCACATCACCAAGCCGGCGAGCTGCTGGTCCTCGAGCGGGCTAAGGCTCCACAATTCCGCGCCGGCTGCGTTTACCGGGTACCACAGCCTTGGCGAGACCAGCAGCAGCACCCCGAGCAGGCCGGTGTGCAGCGAGGTGAAAAAGAGGTGCATGACTGCGCTGCCGTAGGCTTGTTCGCGGCCTGAACGCGGCAGCAGCACCCACCAGAACAGCAGCCCCGTACCAAAGAAGCTGGCATGTTGCGCATAATGCAGGACACCCTGTGCAAGCGCCGCCTCGAACAGCGCCGGAACGTGCCACGCCCAAATCGCGACGCCGTGCAGGAAGGTCGCGGCTAGAGGGCGGCTGACGGCGGCCCAAACGGTTCGAAGCACCTTCGCCTGCCCGGCTGCGCCAAATGCCAGCCGCAGCTTGGTCGGCAATGCCCACATCATCGCCGCCGCCGGACGGGAGGCGACCAGCAGGGGTGCCGCCACCGCCATCAACAGCTCGTGCTCGATCATGTGGGCGGTGAAAACGCGCTCACCCAATGCATGGAGCGGACTGACCAGTGCTGCCGCCAAAATGGCCCAGCCGGTCGCAAACAGCAGGGCTTGCCGCAACCGCAACGGGCGGCTGCGGGCACTCCGCCGCCACAGCCGAAAGGCGCCTGCCGCGTAAAGCAGTGCGACCATGGTTAGCGGCAGCGTGATCGGCAACGCCAGCGTCCAGCCGGCCTGCGGGGCGCCGGCACCGTAGCAGATCGAGGTCGAGAAGAGCGCGTCGAAGCTCATCGTAGGCAGCCGTCAACAATGAGCGAAGCCGCGCCTTGCATGACGATTACCAGCGCAAACAGCACCGCGCTGAGAATGCCGATCTTGGCGACGAAATGCTCGGTGCCGCGCGTACGATCCGGTTTAAAGGCGGCGCCACCTTGCTGTCGCGCCCGCCACGAAAGCCCGCCGCCGAGCAACGCCAGCACTGTCAGCACCAGCGCAATGACCGGTATGACGGGAATACCGTGGGCGCACTGCCACTCCACGAACGCATAATTCAGCTGCGTCGACACCGCCCAAGCCAAAGGCCCGGACAACAGCCCGCCCCATGATGTGCCCAAGCGAAGCGCACGCATCTCAGTCAAGCCTCGGCATCCAGTAGATCAACAGATAGATCGGGATCCAGGTCGCGACCACGAAATCCCAGTAGAAGACGTTGTCGCCAACGTCCCCGAAACGCCGGCCGCTATAGCCATGGCGCGTGAACATCAGGACCGTCAGCACCAGCGTGTCGCCGACGTCGGTAATCAGGTGCGTTGTGTGAAGGCCGAGCAGGACCCACAGCATCGAGCCGTACGCATTGGTATCCCAATAAATGTTGAGGGCCGGAAATTCGAACCACCGCACGACAAGCGGTGCGATACCGAGCAGCGACATGACGATCAGGCCGATGCGCACGGGCACCATGGCACAGGCTTCGGTGTAGCGGTTCAGTATGTGATTGGGCACCACGCTGGCGAGCAGCAACAGCGTGACGATGGTGCCCGGCCAATGGTTGGGCGGCGGCACGCCCAATGGCCATTTGGGCGACAGATAGGCGAGGTAAAGATAGGTGCCTGCGGCGAGCGCGAAGCCGGTGCCCTCCAGCGCCATGAAGGCGAGAGTGCCCCACCAGGTCGGGCTGCGCGGTCCGATCCCGAAGGTCGGGAGTTTGGAAAGATCGGCGGCAGGACGCTGTTTCATTCCTCATCCTCCGGATCGCCTTTCGGCCAGAACCAACCGATCAAAGTGATGGCGATCGGCCCGGCTCCCCAGACCACCGCCCACGGGCTGAAGATCGAATAGAGAAAGGTGGCGCCGACGGCGAGCGCGGCGAACAATGGCCAGATCGACGGCGTCGCCGACTTCTCGCGCACATCTGGATGCGCCTCTGCCACGGTCGAAATGACAAGTTCGCGCGCGTCGACGCGAAGCCCGGTCGCGACAGGCAGCGTGTCACGTTCGGCCCAGAGCGGCTCGGCGTGGGTAACCACCGGGATCCGAGCGAAATTATAGCTCGGCGGTGGAGAGCTCGTCGCCCATTCCAGCGTGCCGGCATTCCAGGGATTGTCCCCGGCCGGGGCGCCCCTCGAGGCGCTGTACACCAGGTTTATAGTGAACAGAACGAAGCTTAGGAACAGGATGACCGCGCCGGCTGTGATGAACAGGTTGATGTTGCCCCAGCCGAGTTCCACCGGATAGGTGTAGACCCGCCGCGGCATGCCCCACAGGCCGACAATGTGCATCGGAAAGAACGCCGCATTGAAGCCTAGGAAGGCAAGCCAGAAATGCCAGCGTCCGAGACGTTCGCTCATCATCCGGCCGGTGATCTTGGGGAACCAGAAATAGGTCGCGCCGAGCAGCGGGAACACCGACCCGCCGATCAGCACGTAATGGAAATGGGCGACCACGAAATAGGTGTCGTGCACTTGCAGGTCCAATGGCACCGACGCCAGCATCACCCCAGTCAGGCCGCCCGCGACGAACGTGAAGAAGAAGCCGAACACGAACAGCAGCGGCGTTCTGATTATCGGGCGTCCGTCCCACAATGTCGCCAGCCAGCAGAAGATCTGCAACCCGTTCGGAATCGCGATCAGCATGCTCGAGGCGGTGAAGAAGCTCGCGCCGAGCTTGGGCAGACCGGTTGCGAACATGTGGTGAACCCACAGGCCGAACGACAGAAAGCCGACTGCGATCAAGGCCAGTACCATGCCCAGATAGCCGAATACCGGACGCCGGGCGAAAGCGGCGATGATCGAGGACACCATGCCGGTAGCCGGCAGGAATATGATGTAGACTTCGGGGTGGCCGAAGAACCAGAACAGGTGCTGGAACAGCAATACGTCGCCGCCCTCGGCGGGATTGAAGATATGGGTGCCGACCAGCCGGTCGAGAATCAGGAACGTCGACGTGATCATGACCGCCGGCATGGCGAACACGATCACGAAGGAGGTGACCAGCATCGCCCAGACATAGAGCGGAATCTTGTCCAGCGACATGCCCGGCGCACGCTGCTTCAGCACGGTGACGATGGTGGCAACCGCGACCGCCAACGATGACACTTCGGTATAGGTGATCATCTGCGCCCACACGTCGGAACGCTTGCCTGGCCCGAATTCAGGACCGGACAGCGGCACGTAGGAGAACCAGCCGACGTCGGGCGCCATGTCGAGAGCAAACGACACCCAGGCGAAGAGGCCACCGGAGAGATAAATCCAGAAGCTGAATGCATTGAGGCGCGGAAAGGCGATGTTGCGGGTGCCGACCATCAGCGGCACGAGGTAGATGCCGGTCGCCTGGACGATCGGCACCGCAAACAGGAACATCATCGTCACGCCATGCATGGTGAACAGCTGGTTGTAGCGGTCGGGCCCGATCAGCCCGCGCTCCGGCCCCGACAGTTGGATGCGCATGGCAACGGCGCTGAGGCCACCGAGGCACAGGAAGGCGAAAGCGGTGATCAGGTAGCGCCGCGCGACAATCTTGTGGTCGACGCTCGAGAGCGCACCGATGATGCCCGGCGCCGTCTGCCATGTCCGCGCCAGCCAGCGGTCAAGGCTAGAGTCGTCGAGGCTGGTATCGCGAGGACCGTCGCGCTCGGGGGCCAGGTCTCCTTTGCCGGCCGCTGCTCGCTCGCCGGCGAGCCGACGCTCACGGGCCACGTCGGCGCTGCTCATTTCAGGCCCTCGAGATAGGCGACGATCGCATTCAGTTCGTCCCCGTCCAGTCGCACCACGGGCATGTGGGCGCCTGGCTTGATCCCCTGCGGATTGGCTATCCAGGCTGCGAGATTGCCGCGGCTCATTGTCAGCGTGCCGGCAGCGAGCGTTTGCCGGCTTGCGATATGGGTGAGGTTTGGGGCGACCGTGCCGCCGGCGATGGTGCCGCCGATCTTGTGGCACATCACGCATGGCCGTTTGAGGAACAGGTCGTGGCCGGTTTTGGCCTCGGCCGACACGGGGGCGGCCGCCGGCCGCAGCTGATCGTTCAGCCAGGCATCGAAGACGGGCCGAGGTTCGGCGATGATGAAGGTGCTCATATTGGCATGCTGCGCGCCACAGAACTCGGCGCATTGCCCGCGATAGACGCCGGGCTTGTCCGCCTTCAGATCGAGAACGTTCTCGTGGCCTGGAATGACGTCCAACTTGCCCGAGAGGTTCGGCACCCAGAAGGAATGGATAACGTCGGTCGAGGTCACCACAAGCCGCACCGGCTCGCCCGCCGGGATGTGGATTTCATTGGCGGTCGTCAGGATGCGGTTCGGCTGGTCGTTTTCGTAGCGCACCTCCCACCACCATTGATGCCCGGTCACCCGGATCGTCAGCGCCGCATCCGAGCCGATGGCGGCGAGCGTCCGGTTAGCGAAGTAGCTCAGCAGCGTCAGGCCGACCAGGATCAGGGCGGTAGCGGCGAGTGCGGCGACGACAATTCGCATCTTGCTGCGCTCGGCCGCAGCGTCGAGGACAAGCGGGTCGCCGAGCGGCGCCGCGCGCCGGGCCAATGGCACGATCAGCACGGCCATCACCAGAAGCCAGACCACCGTGCACAGCGCGGTGAACAACCAGATCAGCCATGCGAGTTCGCCCGCGGCCGGGCCCTTTGGGTCGAGCGCGGATTGCCAGCCGCTGCATCCTGCAAGGAGCAGGATGCAGGCCGTGCACCCGCACACCGTCCAGACACCGCGGCTCACGGCGACTTCCCCAGCGTCGCGGCGTCCGGCAGGCGATTCTCGGATGGATGGGGCATCATGTCGTCGTCGCGGCCCGGCGCGGCGGAGGACGGTGCGTTGCCGCTCAGTGCCCGGACGAAGGCAGCAAGCTCCCAGATCTGGTCGTCCGGGATCTTGTCGCGGAAGCTCGGCATGCCGTTTGGCCGACCGTCCCTGATCGTGGCGTGGATGCTTTCGATCGAGCTGCCATAGAGCCACTTCTGGTCCATGAGCGCCGGGCCCATGCCGCCACCGCCGTTGGCATGGCAGCCGGAACAGTTGAACCAGTTGAACAGACGCTTGCCCTCGCTGAGGTGGAAGGCGTTGGCCTCGAACACTCCGGCCTTGTTGTTGGACGAGGTTGGCCGCTGGCCGCCCGGCTCGAGGGCCGTGACGGCTGCCGGTTGATCGCCCGAGCCGAGCGCCGACTGTGGACGCGTGTCGCGTTCCTCACGCTGGCAAGCGGCAAGAACGAGCATCGCCGACAGCACGCATGGAAGGCCGCGGTTCATCGCGCTGCCGCCCCGGCGACGTCGAGGCGAGGCACGTCATATGCCGCCAGGGTTGCATCGATCTCGGCGCGGTGTTTGGCGAGCGCTGCGTCTACCTCGCTGCGCAGCGCATCGTCGTCGTGGCGCACGCCCATCGAGATGTCGTAGATCATCGGCAGCAGCGGACCGTCCATGCGCGGCGCAACCGGCGTAATCCGCAACGGTACTTTTTGCCTGGCACCGAAGTAGCCGGCCAACGGCCCCCAGACGACGGCCATATCGATGTCGCCATTCGCGACCGCCTCAATGATGCGCGCTGGCGGGTTCGGCGCCGAATAGTCGCCATAGACGGGGAAACCGACGAGATGGCCGACGATGCCGCGACTGCCAAGCGCCAGGACGGGTGGCGAGTTGGCGCCGTCGTCGCCGATCAGCTGGACGCCGATGTGCAGATCGCGCAGGCGAGGATCGTTGAAGGACGCGATTTCCGGCGCATCCCTGCGTGTCACGAAGACATAGGAAGACCGGTAGTAGGGCGCGGTGGTGCGCAGCATCTCGAGATTGGCGGGCGTGCCGGGCACAAGATCGCACAGGCCGGCCTTCAGCGTGTTGCGGACGAAGCCACGGCGCTGTGCCCACCATGTGTAGGAAACCGTTGCGCCAAGCTCCGTCGCGACGAGTTCGGCGATCTTGTTTTCAAAGCCCTGCCTGGCGGCATTGGAGAACGGCATGTTGTTGGGATCGGCGCAGATCCTCAATTCGCGCGCATCGGCAACGGCGGCGACGAGCGAGAGCGCCAGTGCGCCGACCGCGGCGCCAAACCGCCGGGAAGATTTTCTCCGTGCGCGCGCAACTCGGCCGGTCGTCTCAAGGGAGCCGGAACACATACAGCGTACCTCCCGGCGTGGTTACATCCTTCAGATCCTTCATGACGTTGACGAAGCCGAGCGCGGCGGTGGCGTCGCGCGGATCGAGATCGCCGGATACGATCGCGCCGGCCCAGCCGCCGACGCCCGAAAGAATCGCGACATATTGGTGCCCGTCCGGGCCGCGATAGGTGATCGGCTGGCCGATGATGCCGGACGACGTCTTGAACTGCCACAGCAGTTCGCCGGTCCTGGCGCTGACCGCCTTGAACCAGCCTTCCATAGTGCCATAGAACACGACGTTGCCGGCGGTGGCGACGGCGCCGCTCCACACCGGAAAGTTCTCCTTCAGGCTCCACGCCGGCTTGGCGGCGGCGACATCCCAGGCGGTAAAAGCACCGCGATTGCCGCCTGGTCCGGGGATCATGCGCACGTTCATGCCGACATAGGGCGTGCCGG
Source organism: Mesorhizobium sp. M0816 (assembly GCF_040320005.1). Taxonomy (NCBI): domain Bacteria; kingdom Pseudomonadati; phylum Pseudomonadota; class Alphaproteobacteria; order Hyphomicrobiales; family Phyllobacteriaceae; genus Mesorhizobium; species Mesorhizobium sp. M0816. Next base: position 45,927 of record NZ_JAMYOT010000027.1, read on the forward strand.
CGATGTAATTTACCTCGACGCCCTCTTCGTCCATGCAGAGATTGTTGTGCGGGATGTAGAGCAGGCCGGTCTTGGGCGAGAACGCCGAAGGCTGCCAGTCCTTGAGGCCGGACGCGGTCGGGCAGATGTCGCGCACGACCTTGCCGGTGCCGGTCTTCTTGTCCGGATTTACAATCAGCCGGCCGGTCTTGAGGTCGACGCCCGTGCTGGAATTGACTGGCCCGAACGGGACTGCCGACAGGACCTCGCCTGTGGTGCGATCCAACAGATAGACGTAGCCGTTGCGTTCCGGTCGGACCAGCACCTTGCGGGGCTTGCCCTGCCAGGTCATGTCGAGCAGCACCTGTTCGTTGATGCCGTCGTAGTCGTGCAAATCGTGCGGGGTCCATTGATAGAACCATTTGGCTGCGCCGGTGTCGGGATCGCGGGCAAAGATTCCGGCGGTCCATTTGTTGTCGCCGGGCCGCAGATCCGGATTCCACGGACCGGGATTTCCGGTGCCATGGAAGATCAGGTTTAGGTCCGGGTCATAGGAGATCCAGCCCCACACATTGCCGCCGCCGATCTTCCAGGCGTCGGGCGGCCACGACGTCACGCCGAGATCCTTGCCCTTGTCCATGTCGTAATGCGGCTTGAAATCGGGGCCGATCAGCACCTCGGCGTCAGGGCCGGTATTGTAGGCCGTCCAGACGACATGCCCGTCGCCGGCGTCGAGCGCCTTGATCCAGCCGCGTACGCCCATTTCGCCGCCGGAATTGCCGACCAGCACTTTGCCCTTCACCACCAGCGGCGCCATGGTGATGGTCTCGCCGATATTGATGTTGCCGATATGGGTGTTCCAGACCGGTTTGCCGGTGGCCGCATCGACGGCGATGGCATGGCCATCGAGCGTGTTGAAATAGATGCGCCCTTCGAAGAAGGCTGCACCGCGGTTGACCACGTCGCAACAGGCAACTCCCTGCGCGGCGGGCTCGGGGTTGGGCTCGAATTTCCACTTCATCGGCGCGCCGGGCTTGGTAAGGTCAAGCGCATAGAGGATGTTGGGGAAGGGCGTCACGATGTACATCGTGTTGCCGACGACCAGGGGCGCAGCCTCCTGACCCTTGTTGACGCCGGTCGAGAAGGTGAAGGCCACTTGCAGGTTTTTGACGTTGTCTTTGGTGATCTCCGCAAGTTCGCTGTAGCGGGTCGAGGCGTAGTTCTTTGCCGGCATCGCCCATTGGCCGTCGTCGGGCGGAGCAGCTGCGGCAGGCGGATTTATCGCAAAGCTTGACGTTGACTGAGCAACCGCCGCGGTAGTCAGCGCGAAGCCTGCCAGCAGCGTCCATCCCAGCATCGCAGCCAATGGCCTCTTTCCCCTTTTGCCAGGCACCCTATTTTTCGCCGCCACCAGTCGCGCTTGCCTCATTGGCTGTCGAGTTTGCCGACATTGGCGCAGAGCTCCATTAGCTGCAGCTGCGCCGTGTTTGTTGAACACTCTCCAACGCGTGAGCGGCGCAGAAGTGCCAAATGCAACGAAATAAATGTCGGATTCGGTTGGCCAAAGTCGGCGGCCGGGCGCTCGGGCCAGCCGATCCGAATGTTAGCACTCAAGTCGGAAGTAAATCTATTCCCGGTGGTCCGGGTTCGGCTGGAACGGAGCGGCGCTTTTCGCAGTTGTGTCGAATGCTGTCTGCAGTCGAGCAACTGGCTCAATCGGTAAAAGAGCGGCGAGCGATCTTGTTCGTTGGAGCCGGGGTGTCGATGAGCGTCGGCTTGCCGTCCTGGCAAAAGCTCATCGAACACATGCAAAAAGAACTCGGTCTGGACGAGGATACGATCGGTGCGCCGGAGGCCAGCTATCAGGCGCTTGCCGAATACTACCGGCTGAAGCAGGGGAGCCTCGGCCCCTTGCGCAGCTGGATGGATCGTGAATGGAGCGTCTCGCGGGAGAAAGTGCAGGGCTCGGCGATCCACAAGCTCATCGTGTCGCTCGATTTTCCGATCATCTACACGACAAACTACGACCGAAATCTCGAAGTTGCCTTCGAGATCCATAGCCGGCCCTTTGTGAAAGTGGCCAATGCGAAGGATTTGCCCAAGGCCACTGGCGAGGTGACGCAGATCATCAAATTCCACGGCGATTTCGACGACGATAAATCTTTGGTCCTGGCGGAGACCGACTATTTCGACCGGCTGTCGTTCGATTCGCCGCTCGACGTGAAATTTCGGGCCGACGCGCTCGGGCGCACCATCCTGTTCATCGGCTACAGCATGTCCGACATGAACATCCGTCTGCTGCTGCACCGGCTTTGGCAGACCTGGCGCCGCTCCGGCTATGACAAGAATCGCCCGAAATCCTTCATCTTCATGTCGCAGCCGAGCATCGTCCAGGAGGCTGTCCTCGGCCACTGGGGCATCGATATGCTGACCGAAGAGGCAGACGATCCTGAGGACGCGCTGCTCGCGTTCCTTAACGAACTCGAGGACAGGGTGGGCCGGCCAGACGGCGCGTGAGAAAACTTGCCGAAACGGATTGGCCAGGCGCTGGGAACCGGCTGATCCGGGACCGAGCCTGAATGGGCGCACGCAAACACCAGCGAAAAATGCATGCCAAACACGACCTGTCGGCCGAGTTGCCTATGAGATCGATTGTTTTGCCCGCAGGTGCGGTCTGACCAGGGACGAAGCACTCAAGATGATGCAAAATGCCGGCAGGTCCAACGATGGCACCAAGGCATCTGGCGAATCCGGGCCGAAGTAGCCGCATGGATTCTACATAGCGGGCGGCCGGGACGGTCATCCGGCACAGCTGCTTCGTCGTCGGTCTCGGTATCCGCATTGCAGTCGGTGGTGGCGCGCACCGCTGAGGATCAAGCGATGCACCGGCCACCACCGATGGAACATCCGCCGACAATTTTCGTTGACATGCTCCACAAGGCGAGAGGTCGAACATGTCGAAGTTCCAAGCCGCTACTCCGGAGCGTTTGCAGCAGCTCAGGCTCGAGGCGACAGCGCACTTTGCGCCGCTCATACTGCGCGAGGCGCTGGTGCGTCTCTGCCGAGCGTGTGGAAGCGAGAGCCTCGAACGGTTCGAGAAGACCATGGTTGACCAAATCGAGGCATCGCGTGACGAAAAGGCCGATTTCGACACAATGAAGGAATTTGCCATCGAACAGCTCTATGGCTGGATTCGAGAAGTCAGGTCTTCACCGGACATGACACAGCCGCTGGAGAATGTAGACACCCGAAGGACCGCTGGCCGCTCGGAAGAGCCGCAGACGCTGGAAGACCAGCTGCAGGCGGGTCTGGAGGATTCTTTCCCCGCAAGCGACCCGCCGGCTGTTGTTTCCACCGCGATCCCCGGCGGATCGAAGAAGCTGGTCGGAACCGACGAGGTCCTCAGACAGCAGCAGGAGAAAAAGGCCGAGGAAGCCAGCCATTCGCGATAAACGGCTCTGCGGGGAAGCAGCCTGCCGGTTCACCCGCCGTCCGGCATGAAGGCTGTCCGGGCATGTGTGTCATGCGGCTCGCCTTCGACAAGAATCTTCGCTTCCAAAGCCGCGTCGATAAATGCTTCGCGGGCTTCCGCTGCCGTAATCTGGCCGATCTGGGCGCCATCCAATGCATCTCCCGCCATCAGCGACAACGGGGCATTGCGGGCAGGCCATTTCTCGCTTTTGAGGCAGTAAGAAGCCTCGAAAACGGAGCTGACCATTCGCGATCGTCCCGGTTTGCCGAAGTAGATGCAAACCGGAGCATCGAACTTTATCTCCAGCATGGCGGTCCTCCCGATTTAACCACCCTTGATATAAATTAGCCTCAGCGGGTCACATGGCCTGCTGGGCATTTTAGCCGACGTCGCGAACCGCAGTGGGATTGGTGCCTGCTGGTATTTCGGCGGCGACATCGTGCGCCAGAATGCCCGCCTTGCGGGCGAATGCTTCGAACGCCGCGCGCACGGTCTCGGCATCGACCTCGTCAGCCAGCCCGGCGCGACAGGCGTCGAACGCCGCCTTGTGCGCCGGGCCGCGACTCGGCCATTCGTTCAAGACGTCATAGGCCTGCCAGATATTTTCGACATGGCGAGGGAAACCAAGGCCGACGAGAATTGGAACGGGGCGGCCAAACGATTTTTTTGTCATCTGTGTCTCCGCGAAAGAGCCTGTCGCATCAACGCTGGGCGGACGCGAGGCCCATGCTCTTTAACGCGGGATTGCTGCACGGGTTGCAGCGGGTTTGTTCGATCGTGCGCCGGCCGATGCTGGCGTCATTTGTTGGTCCGCATCTTTTGCCGGGGATTGATACCGCCTTGAGGCGTGGTGTCGTTCTCGACATCGCCTTCGAACGTGTTGTCGCCCTGATCGAGCCGGTCGCCCTCCTTGATCGTGCCCTTGGAACTGCCGATGCCGGGATCGTTGGCAAGGTCGCTATCAGCCGGCGTTTTGCCTTTGGCGTGCTTGTTTCCTGTCATGGGTTCCTCCTGTTTTGAGGTGGCGGACTGTCCTTAAGGTGGCGGCCCAGGCTCGCTGCGAAAATCGCGTTTCGACACGCCAATGGCGGCGCCCCGGATTTTCGGACGGCCTGGATTCCAACTCCGCGATACCGGTGGTTGTTCCGTCAAAAATATCACCGCCGGCTGGGTTGCCCAGCCAAGCCGCTCCGGTTCCCGATCCGGGTGATTTTCGCCAGCCGGAACGATCTTTCGCCCAATGCATTTAACTGGTCTGCGCTCACGAACTCATTCTGGACGGGAGCTGGACCATTGCCACCTACAGCCTACGCCTTGGCGACTCGCGAAACCGAAGAAGTTTCCATCGTCGACCTCATACCCGCTTTGAGGGCTTTCGCCCGCACCTTCTGCCGCACTCCCGATGATGCCGACGACCTGGTCCAGGAGACGCTGACCAAGGGCTTGGCCAACATTGACAAGTTCGAAGCTGGAACGCGCATGAAGTCATGGCTCTTCACGATCATGCGCAACACCTACTACACGCGTGTCAGGGCCGCGGTGAGGGAAGCGCCCGGCCTGCTCGACTGCGCTTCGCTGCGGCCGATCTCGGAAGCGACGCAGGAATGGTCCGTACAGGGCAAGGAGGTCCACCAGGCCATCCAGAGTCTTCCTGAGCACCAGCGCGAGGTTCTGATGTTGATAGGCGTTCTGGGCATCAGCTATGAGGAAACGGCCGAAATATGCGGTTGCGCGGTGGGAACCGTGAAGAGCCGGCTCAACAGGGCACGCGCCGGCGTGCTGGAATACCTTGGCGAAAGTTCCTCGCAAACCCTGATGGAAAGGCGCAGCTATCTGTCCGAAGGACAACTGGACTTCGAAGCCGAGAGGCGCCGCTAATACACGTCACGTTAGTTACTGGCTTCGCGCAAGCGCCTTTCGATAAGCGCATGCTGCAATTCGATCGCAAGTTTGGTCAGCCGGTCAGGAACCCTTTCCTGCTCGATGGCCGCAAGCAAGGAAGCGATTTCCCGATCTATCGTCAGATCGGCACGCCTGCTGCCGGAATCTTCCCTTGAGCGAGACATCGCGTTCTCTTGGCAAATGTTGGTTCCTTCACCTCACTCTGGTGGCAACAGTGCGAGTTTGCAAGAATTTGCAGGGCGTCCATGCGACCGGCATCGGTCCTTGCACAGCTTCGTCAGCGGTTGGGCTCTCGCCGCCTTTCAATTGCTCACCGGCTGCAAGCCACATGCTGCCGCAACGATCAGTCTTCAGGCCGCCGATCCGCTGAATGATCCTGGTACTGCTCGGACTTGACCCGATTGCCGTCGAGCCCACGCTCCTTGGTGTGCTGCTTCTTGTCTCTGTTGGACAGAACGGCGTTCTCTCCGATCTTGTCCTTGGGAAGATCGGTCATCGCGCCAGCGCCAGCGCCTTTGCCGTGACTGCCGCGACCGATGTGCTTCTTGCTGCCGGACGCCATCTTGTCCTCCTTCATACTGTCGAATAGCGGCTTTTCCCGTTCGGCATCCGAACCATCGTTGGGCCGCAATGTTCCGCCGGAAATCGTAAGCAGGAAGGCATCGCCGTCCCAGTGCCGGAACGGCTTTTCGCCGTCGACGAGGACTTGCATGCCATTTGCGTTGGCGAAGTTATGGACATCGGCGCGATCCAGCGCCGGCGATCCGCGATATGAATAATTCAAAAGCGCGGCCATGCCCGGCCTCTTCAGCACGCGCGCGATTTCCACGAAATGTCGCTCCGCAAGGCCGGCCAGCACCAGATAGGGAAAGCTGTCGACGGCCAGCACGCGGTCGAAGCTGGCATCGCAAAAATCGGCAAGATCGAAACCGCGCGTAGGGCGGAATTCTACATTGCCGAGCCCGGCGCATCGCCGGCGGGCGATCGAGATCATCGCTGGGGATATATCGCTGCCGACGATCCGGTGCGACAGAGCGGAGAGCGCCTGTTCGAACCGACCGATACCACAGCCGATATCCAGTATGTCGCGGTCAGTGCCGGTAAAGCCTCGCCTCTCCAGCCATGCAACGATCTCAGCCGTAGCGGCAGAGAGCTTTTCCTCATTGCCCAGCGATGACAGCTGGATGCTCGCCGCCGGGGAGATCGCCGCCGCCGCGTCAAACCCGGCCGCCAGCCGCTTGACGACCGCATCGTCGGTCTCGCCCTCGCCACGCTCGTGCCGAACGGCAGCACCTATTTTGCGCAGCGTGGCGAAGATCTCGGGCCTGCGCTGAAGCAGGTCGGCAATCCGTCGTAGTTTTGCCGTCTTTCGCGCATCGGCCGAATGTGTGTTTTGTGCAATCTTCGCCAGTTCTGCGGCTTCGATTCCTGTCTCGAAACGGAGAGCCAGCCTGGCGATGACGGCTTCGACGCCGGCACCGTCTGCCATGCAGTCCTCCAGCACCCGCCTTGCTGATGTCGACCGCCGAGATCCTGGCTGCGTCGCGCTCATCGCCCTTTGCTCCGCGTCCAGATCTTGCGCATCGTCCACCGGTCTACGGCGCCCCAGCTGTACTTGTAGGCCTCTTGCCCGCGCAGAAAATCGAACTCTTCCGCGCCTTCGCAGATCGCCTGCCTTATCGCTTGGCCGATGAGCAGCGCGCCGGGACTTTCCTCGGCATAGGCCGGATCGAAGCCACCGAGATAAGCGCAAGCGCGGCCACGATGATGGAACCCGTAATAGGCGCCCACGATCGCGTTACCGATCGTGATAAGCCAGCATCGGGCAAGCGCTTGGGCAGCCATTTGCGGCAGCGCCTGACGGTGGAATTCTTCCACGCGGGAATCGGACAGCACGCCGTCGCCGTGTCCGGCCCAGCGCGCGCGGTGAAGGCGGATCAGGTGGTCGAGGAATGTCTGCGGATCGGACACGGGTTCGATGGAGACACTGCCGCGTCTCGACGCGGCCCTGTGGGCGCGGCGCAATTGGCGCCTCCGCCGCGCCGGAACACAGCCTTCAAGCGTCTGGTCGCCGGCGAGGGCGAGCACCGGGCAAGCGGCGTGACCGACGGCTTGGCACGATTCGAGCGCGGCATGCCTGATGGCAAGGCCGGCGCCGCCGGGAGGCAGATCCTGCAAGATCCACTGTGACCAGCCGACGGAAAGAACGGCGCCACCGATGACTGCGCCGACCGGTTCGGCGATCTCGGGAAGACAAAGGACATCCAGATAGTCGCTCAACGAAATGCCGAGCGGAAGCAATCGCGCGCCGGCGTCGTGGCGTTCCAGATAGAGTGGCGCCAGGCCGACCAGATCGTCGCCACGCCAGATGGCGACCGTCGCTAGCTCGCCGGGAGCAAATGTCCGCCACCATGGCAGCAACCATGCGGGAGACTGGAACGGCGTCGCCGAGGGACTGCGCGACCAGAGTTCCCACCAGTGCGGCTCGAGGGCTTCGAGGTCCGCCGGATCGTCGATGGTCTCACTGCGGAGCATGTCGCGCTCACTTTGCCGTCGCGAGCTGCCCGCTGTCTGTGCCGAGCCGTGCCAGCGCCCGATAGGCGTCCATGTAGGAGGAAACCATGCGGTCGAGTGAAAAGCGCCGCCGCGCCTCGGCCCGGCAGGTCTCGGGGTCCAGGCTGGGTGCGGCAGCGATGGCTTCGGCCATCTCGTCGACATCCCCGACCAGATACCCGGTCTTGCCGTGCTCGACCACATCCGGCAGTGCGCCATTCGGGAAGGCCACCACGGGGGTGCCGCAGGCGAGCGCCTCCATGGCGACGAGCGAACTGGTTTCCGCGGCAAGGCTCGGGATGACTAGGCAGCGGGCTGTGTTCAGCAGGCGCCGCTTGGCGACAAAGCCGAGCGGACCAAGGAAGCGGCGCCGGTCGTCCAGCCGGGGTTCGACCTCGTCGCGAAAATACGCTGTGTGCGTTTCATAGGGGTAGACCTTGCCACCGATGACCAGCGGCACTCTGGCCTTCTTGGCTGCGTCCAGCGCCAGATGGATGCCCTTTTCCGGGCAGACGCGGCTGAGCACGAGCGCAAAGTCGTGTTTGGCCTGCGGTTCGCTCAGCGCGTCGACGTCCACTCCGTTGGGAATCGGCCCGATCAGCCTGGCTCCCGGTGGTGCGGTTCTTTGCTGAGCCGCCGATACGGCATGCAGCCACAGATCGTTTCGCGCCGGACGCAGAGCGTCGGCCGGATACCAGTCGAGCGGCAAATGCAAGGTCACCAATGTCGGCCCGTCGCCCGGCAGATAGGCGTCGAAATCGATGCCGTGCAAATGAACCACGTCGATTGGCCAACGGGCGCGCGCGGTAGCAATTGCGGCGCGATGAGCACGCTGTGCCCGGTGCCTCGCCGCTTCATCGAGCACGCCCGGTTCGGCCGGCGTCTCGATGAGGACACCCGCAGCGCTCGAGCCCTGGCAGCCGATCACGATCGAGCGGTGTCCGGCCTGTACGAGCGCCTGGTCGAGCATCGACAGCACCTGCTCGGCACCACCGACCGCATCCGGCCCGACCGGGGCGAGGGGATAGGCGACGTTGAGGACGGTGAGCGTCATGGCTGGAGAGCCGAAGCTCCTCACGCTGCGGAGGCGCGCAGCCTGCCGACCGAAGGGGCAGCGATGCTGCCGGCATATCGGCGCGTCATTGCCGCGCAGAAGTCGGCGAATTCCTCCGGCACCAGCGGCGGACTGCTGTGGTGCGGCATCATTCCGCGGTGTTCCGGCGTGAAGCAGAAGGTGACCGTCACGTCGAAGTCGGCCAACGCCTCCATCTGCCTGTCGAACCAGTCAAGTGCGTTCGGCCTGAAGCTGTCGGCCCAGGAAAGCCCGGTGCGCAGATTGGTGACGCCGAGCCGTTTCATCCAGGCGACGGCGTCACCCAGCCGGTGATCTTCGAAATGGAACCACTGCACCAGTCCCATTGCCGGCGCGTGGCGCAGGAATTCCTCGAGCGCGGGCTTTGGCGTGCCGTCCTGGCGCAGCAGGCCCATGTAGAAATGGCGGTAGTAGGAAGAGCCTTCCGCCTCGCGATGGCGCGTCGTCGCTTCCCATTCTCGCGGCAGGTCGTAGAGGCTATACCATTGGATGCGCGGTGCGTTGCCGATCAGCAGTTCCGCGGTCCGGCGCAGGCCCCAGACCTGCACCTCCTCGGCGCCGAAGGTCGACACGCCGACCTCGCTGACCCATACCGGAAGATCGGTGACAGCCGAAATCTCCCCGATCTTCTGCGGCCATTCGTGGATCTGCCAGAGGTTCCAGTCGAGCGGGAAACCGTGCACGGCGACAGCATCGACATGATCGAGCACGTCGAACTCCTTCATCCGTGTCATGAAACCGGCATCGATCGGCGAGATGCCGCCAAGAACCTTGGTCAAGGCCGGATTCTCCGACGCGATCGCGTCGGCGGCCAGGATTGCCATGTTGGCGAAGCGGCTCCAGTCGGGGTCGAGCTCGGGATCCCAGTGGGATTTGTTGTTGGGCTCGTTCCAGATCATCGCGGCTTCAATCATTTATCGGTCCTTTCGACGGGTAGACGGCGGCGCCGCCGGCCGGCACGTCGGCGGTGCGGCAGAAATAGACCTCCTGCTCCGGTTGCAGCACGATCTCGAAGCCGGCGCTGCGCAGCATGGCTTCGGTGCAGGCGCGATTGGGAATCCACCAGTTGGTCGGGTCGTCGGCATAGCGATGCTCGATGAAATGCAGCTTTGGGAACTCCGGCCGGTCGAACAGGTCGTGGGTCCAGAAATGATAATTCTGCTCGAGCGCCGGCACGTTGGTGCTGCCGCGCTGCATCGACTGGAAGATCATCAGGTCCCGGGCGACGTGCTCCCGGATCAGATCGAGTGCGAGCAAGGGATGGCGCAAATGGTAGAGCACGCCCATGAACAGCACGATGTCGAACCGCTCATGCAGGGCGCCAACGTCGTAGACCGAGAGCTGCCGGAATTCGATGTCGCAGTCTGCTACCTCAGCGGCAAAGCGCGCCTGCGCCAGGTAAGCCTCATCGAAATCGATGCCAAGCACGCGGCCGGCGCCGCGGCGTTTCATCTCGATCGAATAGAAACCCGCATTGCAGCCTATGTCGAGCACCGCCTTGCCGGAAAGATCGGCGGGGATGGCGTCGGCGAATTTGCGCCATTTGATCAGGGGGTAATTGCCGAGGAAATGATCGGGAGCCGTTTCGACGCCGGCCAATTCCATGTTGTGGAACCATGGGCCGAGCGCATCGATACGGCGGCGGATTTCGGCATCGGAATGCAGCATGGCTAGCCTCCTTCGCCTGCGAGGACAGGGACGTGCTGGTGGCCGGGCAGCGTAATGGCGACTTGGTCGTCCTTGGTACCGCCGGCGCTTTCAAGCAGGCGAAGTGCGGTGCGGTAGCCGTTGAAGGTGCCGACGTCGACATAGGCGGTGCCAGCCTTGATGCCATAGGCATCGCCTCCGGCGGCGAGATAGGCATTGACCAGCGTGCCGATATATTCGTCGCACCGGTCCCGTTCCCGCCACAGCGCGGCGAGCTGGTGAAGGGTGCGGCCGGGCATCTTGAACGCACCCCAGATCCAGTTCGATTGGGCATTCTGCTGCTTGACCTGGATTTGCTTCACCCGGTCGTCCTGGTCGACAACGACGGCATCGAAGAACTCCGGCTGGTCCACCGGAAACAGCAGGAAGGACAGGCCGTCGTCCGGGAGGGCCAGGAAGCCGTCTTCGGGAAACCAGATCGTATCGGGCAACCCGACCAGAACGGTCTCATCGGCTGTGACGACCGGTGCGGCACGGAAGATGGCGTCGCAAAGGCCGACCGGAGAGGGCTGCACCACAAACAGCGCAGTCGCGTCGGCATAGCCGGCAGAATAATATTCGAGGATATCCGACTTACCCGAGCCGATGACGAAGCAGATCTTGTCGGCCCCCGCGCGCACCATGCGGCGCACCAGGTATTCGCTGACCGCGCAAGGCCGCTCGGTGTTGCCGTCGATGCGGCTGCCGACCGGCAGAAGCTCCTTCGAAAAGCCGAGCGGCTGGATGCGGCTTCCCCGTCCGGCTGCGGGCACGATGCCCAACATCAAACTGCCTCCTTCAACGGCTCGCCATGCGTGGAGCCGTGCAGTGCATCGGACAGGATGCGGTCGAATTCCTTCGCGCGCCGCGCCGAGGTGTGTTCGTCCAGCACCCGCTCGCGCGCTCGGCGGCGGATCGCGTCAAGCTCGGCGTCGGACAGGTCGAGCGCGGCGACCACGTCGTCGGTGCTGTTCGCTACGACGATCTCTTCGCCGGGCCGGAAAAAGGCCTCCAGTCCCGGCCATGTGTCGCTCACCATCGCGGCACCGCAAGCGGCGGCTTCGAACAGCCGGCCGGAAGGACACCAGCCCCTTTCGGCCATCGCCTCGCGGGTCACGTTCAGGGTCAGCCGTGATGATGAAAAGAAGGCGGGGTGGTCGGCCGGCGGCAGATGCCGGACGAAGAAAATATTGTCGCTCCACGGGAATTCCTGCGGATATTGTGCGCCGCCAATGATGAAGCGGCGCTCCGGCAGGCGCGCAGCCGGACTGACCAGCAGCCTCTCGACCCCGGCCTGGCGGTCTGCCGCATAGGTCCCGAGATAGGAAAGGTCGCCGGCAAACTCCGGCCTGGGCGGGGCGGGCCGGTGTCGCTCTGGATCGACATGGCCGTAGAGCGGCATGACGCGGCGCGCACCCAGCATCGACCTCAATGCGTCGATCGCGGTGCCTCCCGTGTAGCTCAGCACGAGATCGAAATCGCGAAGCCCTTCCGGCCCGAAATAGGCCGGAGGCTCACCTTGTTCGATCCGCGCCAGCGTCACCGGCGTATCCAGATCGTAGAACACCTTCAGCCCGCGACACGCCTGGTGGGCAAGGCGCGACGCGCTCACGGCATCGGGGCAATAGGAGGTGACGATGACCACATCGGCCTCATTCATCGCCTGCTCGGCAACGCGCTGGATGTCCTCCCAATCCTGATAAAGGACGAGGTTGCCGCCATCCAACTGGTCGAGGTCGCGCGTCCCGGCATAATAGGGAGTGTTGCGTTCGAAGAAGGTGATAGACCAGCCCAGCCCGGCCATCGCCCGGATCAATCCGCGCCACAGCGTGGCGTGCCCATTGCCCCACGACGATGTCACGGTAAGACCGAAAATGACCATGCGCATCCGGCAATTCCTCGTCAGGCAGCTTCGTTGAGTCTGATCAGGTTCGACCCCCAGTCCCCCCAAACAACCGTGGTGATCGACGCTGGGTCGATATCGAAGCGAAAGCAGTTTCCCAGCGACAGGCCGAGCACCTTGCACACGGCGGCCTTGATGACGTCGGCATGGCTGACCAGTGCGACGCCCTGGTTCTGGTAGGTGCCGCGGACCTGCTCGATCAATGAGACGACGCGTTGCTGCACGTCCAGCATGGTCTCGCCGCTCGGTGTTCTCGCCTGCTGACGCTGGTCGTTCCACACCCGCCAGTCGGCATCCTGGTTCAGCTCTTCGAAGGTCTTTCCCGACCAGGTGCCGAAGTCGATCTCATCGAGTTCCTCGCGGATCACGATATCACCGGCATTGCAGGCGAGCGCGATCGGATTGGCAGTCTCCTGCGTGCGTTCGCGCGGGCTGCAGAAGATTGCCGCTATCGCCTCGCGTGCCATGCGGTCTGCCAGATGCGAGGCCTGTGCCTTGCCGGCTTCGCCGAGGCAAACGCCGGCCATCCGTCCGGCAAGATAACAGCCGACATTGTCGTGCGCGGCGTGGCGCACCAGAAAGAACGTCGTCGTCATTCCGCGGCATCGAGCATCGGCTCGTCCTTGCCCGCGATGAAAGAGAGCGTGCGCTGGCGGGCTTCCGCGTCGGTGAACTGCTCGGGCGGCGATTTCATGAAATAGCTGCAGGGACCGGTCAGCGCGCCCGCGATACCGCGGTCGAGCGCCAGCTTGGCGCAACGCACCGCATCGATGACGACGCCGGCCGAATTGGGCGAATCCCACACTTCCAGCTTGAGCTCGGCATTCAGCGGCACACCGCCGAAGGTCGTGCCTTCGACCCGGATATAGGCCCACTTGCGATCGGTCAGCCACGGCACATGGTCGCTCGGCCCGACGTGAATGTTGCCGGGCTCCAGGGGAACGTCGATCTGGCTGGTGACGGATTGCGTCTTTGAGATCTTCTTCGATTCCAGCCGCTCGCGTTCCAGCATGTTGAGGAAGTCGGTGTTGCCGCCGAAATTGAGCTGGTAGGTGCGATCGATGCGCACGCCGCGCTCGCGGAACAGGTTGGCAAGCAGACGATGTACGATCGTCGCACCGACCTGGCTCTTGATGTCGTCGCCGATCAGCGGCAGGCCGTGCTGCTCGAAGCGCCGGCGCCACTCCGGCCGCGAGGCGATGAAGACGGGTATGCAGTTGACGAAGGCACAGCCCGCCTCGAGCGCGCACTCGGCATAAAAGCGCGTTGCCTCCTCCGAACCGACAGGCAGATAGGACACCAGGATTTCGGCGCCGCTTTCGGCGAGGATCTTGCCGACGTCGGCGACCGGCTCGTCGGCCTCCTCGATCTCGTCGCGCAGATATTTGCCGATGCCGTCCAGCGTTGGCCCGCGTTCGACGCGAGCGCCGGTAGGCGCCACATTGGCAAAGCGGAAAGTATTGTTCGGCGCGCTGTAGATCGCGTCTGCCACATCGCGTCCGACTTTGCCCTTGGCGACATCGAAAGCGCAGACCACCTCGATGTCCTTGACATGGTAGCCGCCAAGATCGGCATGCATCAGCCCGGGGATGGGCTCATTGCTCCTTGCGTCATGGTAATAGGTGATGCCCTGAATAAGGGAGGAGGCGCAGTTGCCGACGCCTACTATTCCGATCCGAACTTTCTTCGATCCCACGAAACCGCTGCCTATGCTGTTGAAGGTAAGTTCTTCGTGCCAAACCACCTGCCTCGCTGATTGTTCCTTGCCGGCTGCAAAAATCGTGCAACCGATGGTGGATCAAAGTAGCGCTCGCCGAGTTGTGCAGCTGGGGGTGAGGCCAACCGGGACGGGACAATGATCGTCTATGGCGACCACAAGCGAATTGAGAGCGCGCGATATGTTCGCGGCACGGCCTGCGAAGCGGCCGGGCACATTGCGGATATGCCAAGCGGGATCGGACGGCACGCAGCCCTGGTCGGCCTGTTCATCAAGATCTCGGAATTGGTCCAGGGCCTTGCCGATGCTGAATTCGAGGCCAACGGCATGGACAGGAATTCCCGACAGCGGATCGCGGGCGCAAATCTCCTGGTCGGCTTGGCCCGGGACGTGGGCAGATCGTGGAGGGCCGGATTCGCCGTCGACGGCCCGGTCGATGCCGACGTGCCGCGAATGTTGGCCGAACTCGAATGCGATGGCGACATTCTGACCGGCGCGGCTGAGGGCTACGCTCATTACGCGCTTTATCCGGAGAGCTATTTCGTCGCCGCGCGGCAGTCGGTTCTCCATGCGAACACATGCGTAATCGGCATCCGCAGCATCGGCCTGGGGTTGGCAGCGATGGTGGCGGCAGCCATCGGCGCGCCGGCACCCGTCAGCGTCCGTCCGACCGGTCATCCGTTTCGCAGGCGGCTTGCCGCCGATCCGGAACTGATCGGCGGCTGGAGGACAAGGCCATCGGCCCATTTCGCTGTCGTCGATGAGGGCCCGGGCCTGTCCGGCAGCTCGTTTCACGCAGTCGTCGCATGGCTGCAAGCGCTGGATATCGATGCCGGGCGCATCCATCTGTTCCCCAGCCATTCGGGTGGGCCGGGTCCCGAGGCATCGGCGGACAGTCGTGAGGCATGGACGGTTTGCCAAAAACACACCGCGGATTTCGAACGGACTTTCCCCGCTGGATCCGCTGTCCCGACGTTGCGGGATTGGGTGGCCAGGACGATCGGCAGCACAGCGGTCAACTTGACCGAAATATCTGGCGGAGAGTGGCGTCGCTTTCGAGACAGGACGGAGGAACATTGGCCACCTGTTCACCGCGGCTTCGAGCGGCGAAAGTTTCTTGCTTCTGCGGGCCGGGAAAAATGGTCGGTCAAATTCGTCGGCCTCGGTGAAATCGGAATGCACAAGGCCGAGACTGCCAGGAGGCTGAATGACGCAGGCTTTGGCCCGGACATCGCCGGGCTGTGCCATGGCTTTCTCGTTGAACGCTGGATCGACGGTACAACGCTGGAGCGGGCAAGGCATTCGAAAGAAAAAATGGTCGCTCATCTCGCGCGCTATCTGGCCTGGCGCGCAGCCAATCTGCCCGCCTCCGAACCGGGCGCCTCGCTGGAGGCGCTTGCCGACATGGCCGTGCAGAATACAAGCGAGGCTTTGGGCGAAAGCCGCGCGGCGGAGCTGCGGAACTGGTTCTCGAAACAGGCTCCACCAAAGACCATGCAGCGGGTCGAAATCGACGGGCGGCTTCATCCGTGGGAGTTCATCCTTTCGCGCGGCGGAACGCTGATCAAGACGGACGCCCTCGACCATTGTCGGTCGCACGATCTGGTCGGCTGCCAGGACATCGCCTGGGACATTGCCGGCGCCCGTGTCGAGTACAGCCTCGCCGACGCGGCGACTGCGGCACTGTGCAAAGCTGTCGAGGCGACTACGTCTCGTCCCGTCGATGCCAATCTGGTCCACTACTACGAGCCCTGCTATCTCGCCTTCCAGCTTGGCTTGTGGAGCATGGCTGAGCGATCGGGCGATGATCGGGAACAGATCCGGCTGGCGGCCGCGGCAAGACGTTACGCTGCCGCGCTGCTTCGTTTCCTGGAAAGCCAAGGCGACCTGCCGCCGCTCGAGCGGGATCAGTCCAGCCGGCGCAGCATATCCGCTTCCTTTTCGAGGATGGCCGCTACCTCCTCGCGCTGAAGATGCGTCATCATCAGGCTCACACAACATTCCAGATAGGTGATGGAGGCGCGCCGCAGGAAGGCAGCCGTCTCCTTTGCGGCCATTTGTTCGATGTCTTTGGCGGATCGCTTCGGATGCACAATCGTCTCCATGCCGGTACCTTGACAGAACCAGAAGCTGGACGGGTTGTTCCCGCGACGAGAAAAAGTGACCAAATCCGAGACGACGGCGCTTTCCGTCGTGACCAAGCAGCGGCCAGACGCTCCCCGCCTTCAGGCCGGCAGGTTTTGCAGCCGGCCTGATGCAGCACGCACGGTGGCGGCAATTCGACGTCTTCTGTCGATCATCTGCGCCGTCTCAAGCTCGGCAAAATAGCCGATTGTGCGCACCAAACCCTGCCTGAGCGGCACTTTTGGCGACCAGCCGAGAAGCTTCCTTGCGCGGGAAATGTCGGGTTGCCGACGGCGAGGATCGTCTTGCGGCAGCGGCAGGAATTTCAAGTCCGATTTGGTTGCGGTCATGCCTCTCACCAGGCTCGCCAGTTGCAGGATGGTGAACTCCCCCGGATTGCCCAGATTGACAGGCTGGCGCGGATTGGGATCGACCTCCATCAACCGGATTAAGCCGTCGACCAGATCGGAAACGTAGCAGAACGACCTGGTCTGCAGCCCGTCGCCGAATATCGTCAGCGGCCGTCTCTCGAGTGCCTGCATGATCAGATTGGAAACGATCCGTCCATCCGCAGGATCCATCCTGGGACCATAGGTGTTGAAGATGCGCGCGACACGGATATCGGCCTTTCCCATTCTCAAATAATCGAAGCACAAGGTTTCGGCGGTGCGCTTGCCTTCGTCATAGCAGGCCCGGGGGCCGATGCAGTTCACGTGGCCGACATAGTCTTCCTTCTGCGGATGCTGTTCGGGATCGCCATAAATTTCGCTGGTGGACGCCTGCAGGAACCGGGCGCCATTGCGGGCGGCGAGCTCCAGCAGATTGAGCGTTCCGATGACGCAAGTCCGCGTCGTATGGACCGGGTCGGCCTGGTAACGCGGCGGCGAGGCCGCGCACGCCATGTTGAAGATGCGGTCAACCGGTTCGCCAAGCTCCAACGGTCGGCAAATGTCTTGCTTGATCAGCCGAAAATCCGGACGATCGGCGATCGATGCTATGTTCTCCATGCGGCCGGTAAGGAAATTGTCGACGCAGATCACGCGCCAGCCGGCCTGGAGCATTGTCTCGCAAAGATGCGAACCGAGGAAACCTGCGCCGCCGGCGACAAGCACGGTCTTGGTCCGTTGCGCCTTTCTTGATAGCTGCATCTCTATCTTCTCCCGTCTGCGGGTCATGCTGCGCTCTCGACGTCGAGATCGAGAACAGAACGTGGCGATTTGGCCTGCGCCAGCAGCGAAACGAATTCGCGGGCTCTTGCGATGCTTGTGTGAGCTGCGAGGATGAGCACGCGCGCCTGCTTGGCCATGGCAAGCCGGGCGCCGTCGGATTCCCCGGACAGGATACCGATTACGTCCTCGGTCCTGCGCGCCGTGTGGATCGTCCACTCTGGAAACAGGCTGTCCAGTCCGGCCCAGCTATCGCTGATGATCGCCGTGCCGCAGGCGGCTGCCTCGAAGAGGCGCACGCTGGGCGACCATCCGGCCGCGATCATGGAACTGCGCGTGACGTTCAACGTGTAGCGTTGGCGGCTGTAAAAGGCGGCGTGATCTGCCGGCGGCAGGTGTTCGATGCGATCCACATTGTCCAGCCAGGCGATTTCGCGCGGATACTGCGAGCCTGCCACGACGAAGCGGCGCTCCGGCATGCGACGCGCCGGTTCGAACAGCAGGGCCTCCAGCGTCGCCTGGCGGTCGGGGCTGTAGGTGCCGAGATAGCCGAGATCCCAGCGGATTGGATCACCGGTTCCGTGATGCCGTTCCGGGTCGACGGAGCAGTAGAGCGGCTCGGCCCGCCTCGCGCCGAATTCCGCCGTCAGACGGGCAAGCGTCGGCCCGCCGGTGAAGGAGAAATAGACGTCGAAATACGGGACCTGCCGCCTGGCAATGTACTCGCAATCATCGGTCGAAAGCTTTGCCAGCGTGATCGGCGTGTCGATGTCGTAGAAGCAGAACTGACCCGTGCACAGCGATGCCACGACGTCGATGATTTCAGGGCCTTCGGGAACGAAGGAGCCGACGACCACGATATCGGCATCGCGCAGGCAGCGCGCAAAATTGCGGCGAAGATCATCGGTCGTTTCATAGTAGCGCAAGGCGCAGAAATCGGGATCGCGCAGATCCCGGTGACTTGCGTACCACGGCACGTCGCGTTCGAGAAAAGTGACGCGGTGGCCGAGTTCGTGGAGACCTTTAAGCAGCCCCCGAAAGGTGGTGGCGTGGCCGTTTCCCCAGGATGAGGAGAGCGACAGGCCAAGAAAGACGATGTCGAGCGGCTTTGTCATTCGGCCGCCTCCACGGTCGGACGCTCGAAATGGCGCCTGAAGATGGCGTCGGCTAAAACGGCACGTGTCGTATAGGTATGTTCGCCAAGCACGCGCCGAAGCGCCGATGTCCCGATCGCCTTGGCCCGTTCGGCACTAAGGCTTTGCATGATCTCGGCGACGTCCTCGCCATCGCGCGCGACCAGGATTTCCTCGCCGGGTTTCAGGAACAGGTCGACGCCGAGCCAGGCGTCGGTGATGAGGCATGCGCCGGCGCCCGCCGCCTCAAAAACGCGCGTCGCAGGTGAAAAGCCATTGGCCGCCATGCTGTCGCGGCTGATGTTCAGCACCGCCTTGGCCGTGACGTTCAATGCATTGTGGTCGCGCGTGCCGACATGGCCGAGCCATCGGACATTGGCGGGCATCTGCTTGTCGCCCCAGCCCGATCCGCCGAGCAGGAAGCGCTGATCGGCGGAGAGGCCGGCCGGGTCGAGGAAGAAGGCCTCGACGCGCGCCTCGCGGTCCGGCAGCCGGTTGCCGAGAAAGGCGAGATCGCAGGCAAAGCGCATGTCCTTGCCGACCGGATGATGCGTTTCCGGATCGAGCGCGTTGTAGATCGGCGCGCATTCGGCCGCCCCCATTGCCCGATAGGCCCAGACCACCGGGTCGCCGCCGCCATAGGTCAGCACGAGGTCGATTTCCTGCAGCGCGCGATGCAGCGGATGGTCGGGCTCGTCGCGCAACTGGCCAAGCGTCGCCGGCGCATCGACATCCCAGAATACGGTGAGCGCATCGGCACGGGCGTGATCGAGCACCGCCCGCAACAGCGCGTCGTCGGCGAAACCGACGCCGCTCGCCTTGACGACGATATCTGCCTCCGCCGCCCGCGCCGCCACCTGCATCAGCGCCTGTGGGGTCGCCTCATAGACGACGACGGCACACCAGTCCGGCGCCTCGATGTCGCGGTTCTTCTGGCGATCGTAGACATCGGGCTCATAGAAGGTGATGTCATAGCCGAGCCTGGCCAGAGCCTTGAGAAGCCCGCGGTAATAGGTGGCCGCGCCGTTCCAGTAGGACGACAGCAGGCTTGACCCGTAAAATGCAATCTTCATTCGGCGGCCTCCGTTGCAAGGATCGTGTCGGCGGCTTGGCGGCGCCCGCATTCGGCGAGCACGCCGAACAATTGATCCGCCCGGTGCCGGCATGTGTGCCGCAAGCGGATGGTCTCGAGGCCCGATGTCGCCAGAGAAGCGGCGAGATCCGCGTCGTGCAGCACGGCGCGAAGATGACGCCGCATCTCGGAACCGTTGTTTGCAAACAGAAAATCTACGCCGGGCCTGAACAGGCGTTCGACATCGGACCACGGCGCCGAAACCAGCGGGATGCCGCAGGCGAGCGCCTCGAACATACGGATGGTCGGGATGCCTGGCAGGCTTTCGCGGTATGGACGCCTGGGGATGTGCACTGTGATGCGGTTTGCTGCAAACGCCTTCGGCACGTCGGCGTTGGCGATCCAACCTTCGTAGTGCAGGCCGGCGGCCGCAAGGTCGGCGAGCGCTTGCCGTGGATAGCGAACGCCGTGGACAGTGCCGCTCAATCCGAGGTCACGCACCGGCTCGACCAGGAATTCCCTGATTTCGGCGCTGCGCTCGTCGTCGCCCCAATTGCCGATCCAGATCAGGTCGGCGCAGCGCTCGATTTCAGGATGGGGCTCGAACAGATGGTCATCGGCTGCCTCGTGCCAGGTAAAGACCCGCTTGCCCCATCCGGCGCGAAGATAGCTTTCCCGCAGCGCCTCGCCGAAGGCGAGCACGCCGTCGTAATGTTCAAGCTGCAAGGCAGAAATCGCTTGCGTGGCCGAGATGGCGCGATGGTGCGTGTCGTGGAACAGCAGCGTGAAACGGCCGCCAGTTGCTTTCGCCTTGCCCAGCCGCGCAACAAGGTCCGGCTCGGTCCACTCATGCACGATCACCACATCGGCATCGGATATCCAGGCTTCGTGGTCGAAAGCGGCATCGTAGGTCACCGGCATCAACTCGGGGAAATCCTTCCGGAATCGCTCGATCGCGAAGGACCCTTTCTCGGCTACCAGGTTCGACCGGCTCCAACCGTCGGCGGGTTCCAGCGCGATCGCCTGGTGCCCGCGCGCGACCAGCTCGCGCATGATGCCGCGCAGGAAATGTGCGTTGCCGTGGTTCCAGTCGGAAACGATCGAATGGGTGTAGAATAAAAATCGCATAATCAGTTATCCGCCATGGTGGCCAGGGCCGCCTTGTCGTAGACGCCGCGCATGGCGGTCGCCTGCCTTGCCAGTGAAAATCTGCGGCTTCGGCGCGCCGCCGCCTCACCGAGCTCTCGCCGGCGCTGCGCGTCAATGCAAAGGCCATTGATGCAGCTGGCGAGATCACTCGGATCGCGCACGTCGTAGAACAGGGCCGCGCCGTCCCACAGTTCCCGGTAGGTCGCGATATCGGCAAGCACCAAGGGCGTTGCCGACATTGCGGCTTCCAGCGTGGCCAGGCCGAACGGTTCGTAGAGCGACGGCGATACGAAGATACCGGCCCGAGCCATCAGCAACCGCACTTCCTCATGTGGCACCGGTCCGACGGGAACGGCGTGACTGAAGCCAACATGCTGGCCGTCCGGGCCTTGCAAGGAGCCGGCGACGAAGACCGGCCATTGCGTCAGGGAGGCGGCCTGGTCCAGCACCGCCGCATTCTTTCCTTCGTCCCACCAGCGCGCGGCGGCGAAAACGACCGATTCCCGTCTTTCGCTCTTCGCGCCGGGCCGCGCCCCGTTGCCGACGACGCTCAGGCGGGCGATCGGCCCGTAGCAGGTTTCGAGCATGTCGGCATGGCTGCGGCTGGGTGCAACGACCATGCCTGCTTTGTCGAAACCGCGCCGGTTGCGGTCCTTCTGCCAGGCCCATTCGCCGTCCGCCGCCTGTCCCTTGACGGCGTGGAACCATGTCACCACGCAGGAATGCGAGACCGCTATCACCGGGCAAGGCACATCGAGCCCCGCGGCCTGCGTCGGCGCGTTGAGATGGACGATTTCGACGGCGTAGTCACGTATGAGCGGGTGCAGCTCCTGCTGCAATGTGTCGAGGTCGTGCTCGTTGCGGGTCATCCAGTCGGGCGGCGTGTTGAGCCATGTCAGCGCCGCGAATGACTGGGCCTCCTCGGCCTGCTGCCTGGACGGTTCCGGACCAACCCCGGCAAGCACGACGCTGTCGCCGCCGGCGACCAGTTGCCTGGCCAGATCGAGCGCATAGCGCCAGACGCCACCGACGGCATCGACGGTCATCAGTATGCGACGCGGCGGGCTCAGCGTCCGCAACATGTGGCCTCCAATTCAGCCAGCGGACGCGGCCGCTTCTCCTGGATGTCGCTGAACGTTCGGAAGGATGCGAGGTAATGTTCATGCGCGCGCTCCCAGGCGAGATCGTCCGGCTCGCCCCAAAGTTCGCGGTAGCTCGGCGAACTCGGATAAGGATAGAGCGGCACCGGTTCGTTGGCCCAAACGCCGTTGTCGATCAGGTGCTTCCGCCAATAATCGACGAGCGCGGGATCGTCCTCGACCACGCCGATCAGATTGGCCTGCACGAACGGCACGTGGCGCCTTGCGTCGACCAGCAACGCGGCCAGCTCCTCGGTGCCCAAACGGCAGCGTTTTGCCAGCATGGCGCGGCCTTCCACAGTCAGGCTTTCGAGCCCCGCCTCTATGGAGACGCAGCCGGCGGCGCCGAGCATTCTCAGCAGTTCCGGTTTCCAGAGGTCGATACGGGTCTGCACGCCGAACTTCACATCGCGATCGACCAGCGCCTCCAGCAAAGCCTTTTGCGGCAGGAAGATCTCGTCGATGAAGTAGATGTAGCCGACGCCCTGTGCGATCAGCCGGTCGATCTCGGCGATCACTGCTTCGTGGTTCCGGCGGCGATAGGCATCGCGGAAATCGATCTTGGCGCAGAAGCTGCAATTGTACGGGCAGCCGCGTGACGCTTCGACCTCCGCTCCGAAACCGACCTGACCATCATCGAAGCGATGATGGTGGTGCGAATGGGCGGCAATCCAGTCCGATGGCCATTCGAGCGCTGGGTGATCGATGAACGAGCTCGCATGGACGCCGCCGTTCGAGACCAGTTCTCCATCCTCGAAGTGGGCGGTGGACGGCACCGCGCTCCAGTCGTCGCGCCGGGCAAGTTCCGCGACCACTTCCTCGCATTCGCCGCGCACGACGATGTCGACGCCAAGCTTGCGCAAAGTCGGCGTCGGCGTCGCCGAGCCATGCGGCCCGACGGCGACGGTGCGACCGCCGCGCCCGGCAAGATGGTTGAGGAAATCGGCCGGCACGCGCAACTCGGGCGGTGCGCAGCGCCAGAACAGGTAGGTCGGCGCGGTGCTGACGACGGTCATGTCAGGCTCGAATGCGGCGACGCGATCGGCGAGCGCGGCGTTGTCGAGCTTCTGGATCTGCCCGTCCAGCATCAGCACCTCGTGGCCGGCTGCTTCGAGCAGCGCTTTCGAATAGCCGAGTTCGAGCGGCAGATGCGGCTGGCGGCAGCCGAAATAGATGCTGTCCTGGTACGTCCAGGACGGATTGACCAGAGCGACCCTCATGCCACGTACCTCGCCGGTTCGGGATGCGGGTCGAGGCGATGACGCTGCAGCCAGTCGGCGAGGTCGCGGATGCCGTTTTGCCACGGGACGTGCGCTTTCCACCCCAGCGCCGCCTCGATCGCGCGTGTGTCGGCGACGAAGAACGGTTGGTCGCCGGTGCGTTCGCGGTCGTAACGTATCGGAACGTCCCGTTTCGTTATGTCGCGAATCTCCTTCAGCAGCATGCGCAGGCTGACGGCGTTGTCCGGTCCGCCGCCGAGATTGAATGCTTGGCCCTTGATCGCCTCGATCCGGTCGAGCACGGCGCGATAAGCCGCGACCGCGTCGGCAACGTGGAGGATGTCGCGCACCTGCTTGCCGTTGCCATAGATGGTGATCGGCCGGTCGGAGAACGCGCTAAGCAGGAAATGGGCGACCCAGCCCTGATCCTCCGTCCCGAACTGGCGCGGGCCATAGATGCAGCTCATGCGCAGCACCGCCGTCGGCAGATCGTATGACTTGGCGTAGTCGAGGACATACTGGTCCGCCGCGCCCTTGGAGCAGCCATAGGGCGTGCAGAAATCGAGGCCGCGCGTCTCGTCGACGCCGTGCGCACCGATGCCCGCATCGCAAGGCGCGTATTTGCCACCCTCTTCGCGCATGGCGAGGTTGGCGAGGCGGCCATAGACCTTGTTGGTGCTGGCGAAAACGACGGGGATGCGCTTGCCGCTGCGGCGAGCGGCTTCCAGGACGTTGAACGTCCCGCGCAGGTTGATGTCGAAATCCTCGTCCGGCCGAACCAGGCTCGTGGTGACGGCGGTCTGCGCGGCAAAGTGGAAAACCGCCCTCGAGCCTGCCACCAACGGCGTGAGCGCCTCGGCGTCACGGACATCGGCGATCTCGACAGCGAGGCGGTTGCCGTGCTTTTGCGTCAGCCATTCCAGGTTCTGCTCGACGCCGGGACGGCTCAGATTGTCGATGACCAGCACCGGCTCGCCGTCCGACAACAGGCTGTCGGCGAGGTTCGAGCCGATGAAGCCGCTGCCGCCGATAATGGCGACGGGCGCTTCGCGAAAATTGCGTGAATCCGGTCTCATGATACCAGCCCTCGCGCTTCGAGTTCCCGCTTCATCTCTGCACTGCGATCGATGGCGACCGTGTTGCGCACCCAGGCGACGAAATCGCCGAGCGAATGCTCCAGCCGGTACTGCGGCTGGAAGCCGAGCAGTTCGCGCGCCTTGGAGATGTCGGCAAAGCAGTTGCGGATATCGCCGGAGCGTGCCTTGCCGAGGATTTCGGGCTGGCGCCCAGGCACGCCCATCGCTTCGGCGAGCAGCCGGGCGACCTCGCTGACCGCGTAGGCCCGCCCGCTGCCGATGTTGATCACGTGGCCGCGCGCCTGGGGCTGTTCCAGCGCCAGCCGGAAGGCGAGGGCGACATCGCGTACATGAACGAAGTCGCGCTGCTGTTCGCCGTCTTCGAAAATCAGCGGCCGCTGGCCATTGGCGATGCGCGAGGCGAAGTTCGCCAACACGCCGGTATACGGGTTGGAGAGTGCCTGTCCGGCGCCGAAGACATTGAACAGGCGCAGCGCCACCGCGTCGACGCCATAGGCTTCGCCGAAGATCAGCACGGCTCGTTCCTGGGCGTATTTCGTCAGCGCGTAGATCGAGGCGAGGTCGACCGGTTTCTGCTCGTCGGTCGGCAGCGGCAACAGGACTTCTCCTTCCGGCGACAGGGGATTCCATTGGCCGCTGCGGATGTCGTCCGGCTGCCGTCTTGCATTGTCGATGCGCTGGCCGTCCGGCGTGGCATAGAGACCCTCGCCATAGACGCTCATCGACGAAGCAACGACGATCCGTTCGATCGGGCGTTTGATCAGTGCCTCCAGCAACGTGGCGGTGCCGAGGTCGTTGGCGCCGACATAGCGGGCGATCTCGTACATGGACTGGCCGACGCCCACTTCAGCCGCCAGGTGAATGATCGCGTCGACATCTTCGACCGCCTCTGTGACGGCGTCGCGATCGCGAACGTCGCCCTTGATCAGCTTGGCGCCTGCCGGCAGGCTGATTGCCTCGCCGCCATGCACCTGATCCAGCAGCGCATCGAGAATTGAAACCCCATAGCCATGTTCAACGAGTTCCTGGGCGACGTGGCGGCCGATAAAACCGCAGCCTCCCGTGACCAGTATACGTTTCACGACAACTCCTCATACGAATGGCTTTGCCGCCCCAAACTTCCGGGCGAAAGGTTTGTTCCCTTGCTTCAACAAAGTTCAGGAGGCTCGCCGGGGTAGGTTCAACCAGGCGTGGGAACATCGAAGGCTGCTTGGTGTTAGGAGCCATGTTCGACCAACCGCGCACATGCCGGGCAGCGATGCATCTGCTGGTTGTGTGGAGGCAGACCGGCAACGCGGGGGTCTCGCGGTCTGCGGTGGAATCGAAGGGAGATTGCGATGTCTGAATCGAAGACGACCACCGATCACGACGAAATCCGCCGTTGGGCCGAGGATCGCGACGGGCGGCCGGCGGTGGTGCGCACCAAGGGCGAGGGCGGCATACTGCGCATCGACTTCGGCGAGCCTGAAGAGACGTTCGAGCCCGTCGAATGGGACGAGTTCTTCAGGATCTTCGATGAGAACGAACTGGCGTTCCTCTACCAGGATGAGACCAGCGGCGGAAAGACTAGCCGCTTCAACAAGTTCGTCGAGCGCAGCCGGAAAGGCTAACATCGTCTAGTACCCCTGCACAGAGGATTCGACGGGTTCGATGGGTTGTAGCCTGGGTAGGATATCGGGTTTGACGAGCAGTTCAAATGCTGCGCCGAGGCCCGGTTGCCTGCGGATCAATCCGACCCGCTCGAGGGTGAGCACCATCTGATGGACGGAAGGCGCGGTGACGCTGAAGAAGCGCTGCATGTCGCGTTGGCCGCAGAACTATTCGAGACGACGGAAGCGATCGAGCGCGTCCTCGTCATAAGGGATGCCTCCCAACTCTCGGGGTGCGCCGAGGCTAGACTTCGCCTGGAAAAGGCGACGACGCGCATCATCGACTATGGCAGCGGCGACCTCACGCAAGAACCCTTTCACGTGAGGATCGTGCTTGCAGATGGCGTCGCCGCCTACGTCGGATCGGCCAACCTGCTCAGGCGCTCAAAGGTAGCAAACCCGAGTGCGGAATGTTATCGAGGGTCCGGCTGTTCATGCCGTCAAAGTGCTCGTCGATGCGGTTGCCAACATGGCGGAAGCAATCTCCACGAGGTGCTGACCACGAAACGGTATCATGGAACTATTGCCAATGCCGTCATGGCGAGAGTGTTAGCGCAATC